>NZ_DALZOJ010000010.1:0-83177 GCF_032004885.1 Moraxella sp. CTOTU47579 | reverse complement strand
AGCTATTCTTCTACTTTATGTGGATTTGTGGTAGTTTTTAATTTCTTTTACTATACAATAAATCGACACAGGTACTAACAGCGACTATTTGAAACCCAGCGTTGAATTGACTACTATGTACCACAAAGTGATGTCAACACAGCGCATCATGGCATTCATAAACCCATACAATCCTCTAAATCCTAATCTAAATAAAAACTACCATAATACGAGCTATAAAATGACTAATACTGATACTAATAATGTAGCATCTAAACCCAGTTTTGATACTAGCTTTGATATAAGCGAGCTAAGCCAACAAATCGAGCAATCGGTTACTTCGCAAGCCGTAGCAGCCGCAAATCATCCGACACGCCAAATTCCACCGCTTGAAAAATGGCAACCCAAACTCAGCGGTGCGATGGATATGGTGGTCAAAGCCAATGGCGAGTGGTGGCATGAAGGCAGTCAAATCACCCGTCCACTACTCATTGATCTGTTTGCCAAAGTGTTGTGGTCAGAGGTTGATGACAACCACCACGTTCAGTATTTTTTAAAAACCCCTGTTGAAAAATGGCAAATCCAAGTAGAAGACGCGCCACTGCTAGTCAATCAAGTGGACGTCATTAACGAGCAATTTGGTGGTACTAGCAAACCGGTGTTGCAGTTCACCACCACGCAAGGCGATGTGGTGATTGCTGACGAGCAGCATCCGATTCGTTTGGGTTTGCCATTTACCCATGCAAACCAGCATGATGCGTCCTTACAGCAAAAACAAGCCAGTCAGCCTTATCTGTTGGTTCGCCAAAATGGTGACTCAGCATTATACGGACTCATTCATCGCAATGTGTTTTACCATTTGATTAAGTTGGGTGAGTTGGCAGAGGGTGAAGAGGGGACGTCATTGATTTTGCACAGTGGTGATAGCACTTTTACCTTGACGATGACCCTCTAACCAGCCGCTTTAGCCAAATTTTGATAGCTTGTGAACCAGCAAGGTGACGAATTTGCTGTCAAATTCAGCAACTGCATTTTTTTGTAGTGAGCGTCTAAAAATTGGTATAAGATAGTGGTCTATTTTATGGGTACAGTTATTTTGCGGTTTAAAATAGCAACACCCTGCGAGTTGGACTGATTAGGCTATGGTAGAGTTAGCAAGCGCGCCGATAGGCGTATTTGATTCTGGGTTGGGCGGATTGTCGGTATTGACCCATTTGCAGCGACGCTTGCCATTTGAACGTTATATCTATCTTGCCGATACCTTGCACGTACCCTATGGCTCACGCAGTGAAGTACAGATTCGTGAACTTACCTTGCAGGCAGTGGCATGGCTACACTCGCAAGGCTGTAAGCTTATTGTGATAGCTTGCAATAGTGCCTCTGCGCATGGATTACAGGCGGCAAGGCGGCAGTATCCTCAAGTGCCGATTGTCGGCTTAGTCCCTGCATTAAAACCTGCGGTGATGCAGTCGGTCACCAAGCAAGTTGCGGTGTTGGCAACCCCAGCGACCTTGCACGGATATTTACTCAATGAAGTCATTGAACAAGTCGCCAAACCGCAGCAAGTGACTGTCCACAAATATAGCTTTAACAGCCTAGTGCCTTGGGTGGAATTGGGTATGCCAAGCCATCACCCAGCGGTGACTGATTTAGATCATTTGCTAGGTGAGTTACAGGCTAAAAAAGTAGACCAATTGGTACTGGGCTGTACCCATTTTCCTTTTTTTAAAGCCTATTTGGCACAGCGTATCGACGAGCTGATGACTCACCAAGCTATGGGGCAAGTGGCATTGATTGATTCAGGCGATGCCATTGCCAAACGCGTGCATGATTTGCTTGAGCAAGCCAATCAGCTTGCCTCTCATAAAGAGCGACCACGGTTACAGTTTTATGCCACCGCCAACTTACCTGCCGCTGAGCAGGCGGCAACGCGTTTGTTGCAGCGGTTTTTGCCAGAGTTAGGGATTGATTTTTTTACCTTGTGTGTGACTCAACATGGTGCAGTGTATTGAGCTTGTTGGTTAGTCAGCATGGCTTTTTGCCCTTTTAGCTTTTAACCCTTTACTTTTTTAATTAATTGCGTTCATTAGAGCGTTATGGAGAAGATAGCATGTCTCAAAAGAAACGTTATCATATTCATATCTCTTTGGTTAGAAATGAAAATCTCTACCTAGAGAACGCGCTAGAGTACGCGTTATCGACGGATTATTTTTTGACTTGGGATTTGCTTGCGACCAATACCAATTTTGTTGAGTACAGCCGCCAACAAATCGACCAATGCGATTATATGATTTTTATTTTGGGCAATGATTACGGTCATTTAAGCCTATCTGGTGTCAGTTATCTGCACTTATCTTATATCTATGCGTCTTCAAAACGCGTCCCGATGATTGCGCTAGTCAATACCCAGCTGAACCAAAATGAGCTATTACGCCAACGGTTGGATTTGTTTAATTTGGTGATTAAAGAACAGGGTTTGCGGGTAATTCACTTCGGTCAGACCCATGATGGCGTGTCAGAATGCGTGCGTATGCTTGGGGAAATCAAAGAGAAATTTCCGCGATTAGGTTGGGTCAAAGACACCCGTTCATTGAGCACGCTACCGGCCACTGCTAGTGGCGATTTAAAGTCGATGTTTGTCTCGGATAGATTTCATATCCGTAATGGCGTGCAACCCGCCTTAACTGATAGCAGTCTAGAGGGCACTCAACAGTCCCCTGAAGCTGAAGCCAGACCAACCCAGGTTACGCCAAAAGAGCTCAATGAAGCGTTATTGGTCAACTATACCGCACACGCGTTTGAAGGCGGCAATTTGCAAGAAATCAGCGCAACTTACACCTTTAGCTGGGGTAATATTGTGCAAACGCTACAAGCATTACCACAGCCCTTTACCAGTAATATGATGTTGACCCAAATTAATGATTCCCTCAAAGATGCTGCAATGGCAGAAGCGCTCAAAATCTCACCCAATATCCATGCGGTCTCGCGCTGTCAAATCAGTAGTATCGATTATCAATGGATCAAAAGCCAACTGGTGAAAAAACGATGGTTGTTCTCGGTCAAAGAAGGGCAAAGTATCCGCGAGCTGTGGCAGATTAACATCATTGTACAAGCTTAATCCATCGTTTCTAACACGCCTTTTTTATGGTTTTATGCGCGTTTTACCCAAGTATTTTATATCAGCTTTGACCAAGCCATGATTTACTCATGTCATGATAATGTTATACAGACCTGCTAACTAGCGTCACATTTGTTTGTGTTATGATAATCTCACAGCA
This sequence comes from Moraxella sp. CTOTU47579, assembly GCF_032004885.1. Taxonomy (NCBI): domain Bacteria; kingdom Pseudomonadati; phylum Pseudomonadota; class Gammaproteobacteria; order Moraxellales; family Moraxellaceae; genus Moraxella; species Moraxella sp. CTOTU47579. Next base: position 79,920 of record NZ_DALZOJ010000010.1, on the reverse strand, counting down.
TACATAACGATAACATTGAGAATAAAAAGAGGAGAAAATTATGAGCAATCATGTGACCCAACAAGCGGAAGATCTTGAAAACAAAATCAACCAACTTGAAGATACCATGCACGAAGCGCAGCAGTTTCGCACCCTCGAAGAGCAAGTCGAAGACATGAAACGCCGTGGTATCAACCCACGCGATAACTTCAAAAAGTGGGATGAAGACGAAGAGGACAATTGGGGCAGCAATTCAAAAGGCGAAGTCAAACCGATCCAAATGGATGATGGTGAAGAGCCCACCCCGCCACCTATTGTATAAGGTTGTACCATGCGCGGATATTAACAAAACCGTGTCACTATCAAAAAAACCCTTAATCTCAGCATTAAGGGTTTTTTATTGGGTAATGAAAAATTGATGAACATTGTAGATGACTACGGCTTAAATAACTCAGGTTTAAATCATTTAAGGTTTAATGCCTAACACTGAAACACTAAGGTTTCAATGACTAGGGCGTTGTCACCCCACCTTGCCCATTGTCGATACGATAGTAACTCGTGCGCCCATTGGCGTCGCGTACCACTTTAGTCGGCGTGGCAGTAATCGTTGAATTCGGTACAGACTGGTATCGAACGGGCGTTTGGGTCGGGTATTGGTTTGGGTACTGAGCATTGCCTATTGGCTGAGTCATTAGCATACGGTAGAGTTTCATACCCGCACGACCATCAGGGTTGACACCTTGCTGACGCTGAAAATCTTGAATGGCATAGCGCGTTTTATCGCCAATCATGCCATCAGCTTGACCAATATCATACCCACGATTAAGCAGTGCTTGCTGGATTTCACGGGCTTGACGGCGACTAATACCGGCATCATCCGTGGGCCAAGGTGTGACAAAGCCGACGTTGCTAGTACGGTTTTGGCTAATCATATCGGACAAATGCGCAATCGCTAGCGCGTAGTTCTCTGACGCATTGTAACTATAAAACGCATCGAAATTTTTACCCACTAAGAACGCCGGGCCTTTAATACCCGCAGGTAATAGCAAACCTGTACTATCAAGGCTAGAAGGTAGCGGCTGACCATTGGCAAGAGTCAGACCTTGACTGCGCCAGTAGCTCATCGGTTTTTTGGCCTTGCGGTTGCTATCTGCCCAAAACCCTGCAGGCAACTTGACCTCAAATCCCCAAGGTTCGCCCGTGCGATAACCTGCTTTATCCAAGAAATTGGCCGTTGACGCGAGCGCATCAGCTTGGCTGTTGACCAAATCTTTACGTCCATCACCATCAAAATCTTGCGCCAAGCGTAAGAAGGTACTTGGCATAAACTGGGTTTGCCCAAACGCGCCTGCCCATGAGCCAGTCATATCATCACGGCGGATATCACCATTTTGCAAGATACGCAGCGCATTGGCGTATTCCGTGCGAAAGTACGACTGACGACGGTCAAAGCAAGATAAGGTCGCTAATGACTGGATTAAGTCTTTTTTACCCAGCTGCTTACCAAAGTTCGACTCTACCCCCCAGACGCCAAGTACATCCGTTCCTTTCACGCCATAGCGCTGCTCGATGCGGTTTAGCGTGCTTTGCAGTTGGTTTTTGGCATTGATACCGTCTTGCACACGTTCTTCATCGACCAGACCAGAGAGATAGTCCCACACTTCTTTTTGAAACTCAGGTTGATAGTTGAGCGAGACAATCACACTAGGGTCAGGCTCAGTTGGGCGATATTGTTCTAAAGTGCTGGCTACACCGCTAAAGGTGCTGCTGTTTTTGAGATTGGATAAACACTGTTGAAACTGGGCATTGCTAAGATTAGGCGGTGTCGGTGCGGCATTGGCTTGGCTAATCATCGCCACGCCTGCCAGCGCCATAAAAATCGGAAGTAAACGCATAACAAACCTTGAATAGTGACAGATAAAAACATCAACAAACGGGATGAATTTTGACTAATTCAAGGGTATAAAAAAAGCTTGCTTAGTGAAAGGAGTAAATGCAGTTAATTACATTTTTTCACATTGGGTGATAAAGCGTTAATTTTTGCACGGTTATAGTAAGTCCAATTATTTAACGCGAAAAAATTGGGCATTAACGGTGTAAAGCCCAATTTTGAAAGCATTAATATAGTATCAACATGGTATCGATACGGGTCATTGTTCAATCATAAAACCGCTAAAATATTGTTTAAGCTTGGCAAGCTTGGGCGGAATCACAAAATTGCAATAGCTTTGGGTCGGGTTGTTGGCGTAATAATCTTGGTGATAGTCCTCGGCAACGAAAAACTGCGCAGCAGGATGCACTTCGGTCACTACCTTGATGCCTTGCTCATCACGAAGCTCACCAATCACACGGTCAATGGTCGGTTTTTGCTGCGCTTCATCGGTGTAAAACACCACAGAGGCATATTGTCTGCCGACATCATTACCTTGACGGTCTTGTGTTGTTGGATCATGGGTGGCAAAGAAAATATCCAATACCGTCTCAAGCGGAATAATGGTCTCATCAAAATCGACTTTAATCACTTCGACATGACCGGTATCGCCGCCACAGACGGCTTTGTAGTTGGCGCTTACTTCATCACCGCCCATATAGCCTGATGTGACATCGGTCACACCTTTGACATGACTAAATACGGATTCGGTACACCAAAAACAGCCACCGCCTAAAATAATCGTTTGCATAATAGTACCTTTTTATGGTTATTTCATTGGTTTGATATAAGGGTTAAAATAAATTATTAAAAGTAAAACGGGTGAAAATGTTAGAATAGCAAAGTTTACCCGCCATTCAAGTTAGGCAATGTAAACCAAGTTTCCGCTATCTAAGAACCTGGCAGTTTAAGCGTTTGTTAAGCGTTCCTTAAGCATTTTATTGTTGAAGCGAGCATAAAACTGTCAGCGATACTAAGCCTTAGTAACGCTCAATCAGCCATAGTGAGTCAGCCGCATGAGTCAGCCCCAAGCCAAACCACCCCTCGATACCTTGTTTACCACGCCGCTAGATACCCATGCGCGGTTTAGCTTTGATGAGCAAGTGGTGGCTTGTTTTCCCGATATGATTCGCCGTAGTGTGCCTGGGTATGGACAGATGCTCGCCATGTTGCCGATTTTTGCCAAACGCCATTGCCAGTTTCGCCAAACCAATAGCGATGGCAATAAAGTCAGCCGCGTGTATGATTTGGGCTGTTCACTCGGGGCGGTGAGTTTTGCGCTCGCAGGCGAGTTTGCGCCGCAAGATCTGCAAATCAAAGCCATTGATATCTCAGAGCCGATGATTGCCAACGCGCAAAGTGTACTGATGCAGCATTATCCTGAGCATGATATCGAGCTGATTTGCGCTGATGTGTGTGAGGTGACGTTTGAGCGGTGCGATATGATTGTGCTCAATTTAACCTTGCAGTTTTTATCCCCTGACAAGCGCGAGCAGTTACTCAAACGCTGTTATGATGCGTTGGCTGAAGGCGGTATTTTGATTTTGACCGAAAAAACCCATTTGCTCGATGAAGCGGACGATGCGTGGCGCGTTGAGCGGTATTATGATTTTAAACGCGCCAATGGCTATAGTGAGATGGAAATCAGTGGTAAACGCAATGCACTGGAGAATGTGCTTATCACCGATACCCTCGATTTTCATCATCAGCGTTTAGCAACCGTGGGGTTTGACCGCCATTTGACGTGGTTTCAGTTTTTAAACTTCGCGTCGATTATTGCGTTTAAGTGATGATTGCCGTTAAACAATGAAGACCTGTCAATCCTAAAAGAGTCAATCATGAATGCTACCATCAAAACTGCCGAAACCGACGTCTATCTTACCTTGCTGCAATTGGCGGAAAAATACCCAGTTGCCAATGAATGGCTTGCCCGGTTGCCCAATTGGCTGGCTACCATCAAAGACAAATCACGCTACGCCCATGCGCCATTTTATCAATCGCTCATTGAGCGCTTGCCCGTGGTTGGCAACGCGCAAGTAGACTTAAATCAACCCTGTATCACCGCAGCATTTGATTGGCAAGAGAGTGAATACAAGCAAACCCATGCACTACTCAAACGTCTGATGCCGTGGCGCAAAGGCGGTTTTTTACTGGGTCGAGATGACCTGCAAATCCATATTGATACCGAATGGCGCAGTGACTGGAAATGGGATAGGGTATTGCCGCATATCAGCCCACTTCACGGCAAACGCGTGCTAGACGTGGGTGGCGGTTCGGGTTATCACGGCTGGCGTATGGCGGGCGCAGGGGCAAGCACGGTGATTGTGATTGACCCATCGTGTCTGTTTTATCACCAGTTTATGGCGATTCGGCATTTCGTCAGAGACGCTGACCGTAACGATTACGGACGCAACACAGTGCACTATGTGCCCGTACCGCTTGAAGCCTTGCCCAATCCTAGCCTGACTAGCGGGCAAGCAGGGCTGTTTCATACCGTGTTTAGTATGGGCGTGCTGTATCACCGCGCGTCACCGTTTGAGCATCTTGAGCAATTATACAATCAACTAGCAAAAGGCGGAGAATTGGTACTAGAAACCCTGGTGATTGAAGGGGATGCAACATCCGTGCTAGTGCCAAGTGAGCGCTATGCACAGATGAATAACGTGAATTTTATTCCATCGGTTGCGGCACTGTCGCTATGGCTGTACAAAGTAGGCTTTGTGGCGGTGCGCTGTGTCGATGTGGATGTGACATCGACGGATGAACAACGCAAAACCGACTGGATGGATTATCAATCTTTAAGCGATTTTCTTGACCCCAATGATAGCAGCAAAACCATCGAGGGCTATCAACGCCCGACCCGTGCGGTGATGATAGCCAAACGACCGTAACGGTAACATAAACAAGTAACATGGGTAATGCGGTTTGGGGTAATGGCGTTTTAGGCTAGTAAGGTTTAGAGCAGGGTAGTTTAAAGCGTCCTACTAAAATACCACTCCAAGACCATTTTGATGAGAAAGCCAAAAAAACCGCCGCCCAATGCCAAAAAAATCCAAAATGTGCCTTGTTTGCCTGCATTGTTTTTCTTGGAAATATCGTACATGATAAAAAATAAAAACGCGATAAAGATAGGCAGCAGCACATACATGCCAAGTTTGGTGATTAACTCACTAGAGACTAAAACAAACATGTTATTATCCTATGATTGTCATCAGACATTAAAAAATTTTAGCACATATTATACGCCAAAAAACCGCGTTTCCTTGTAATGGCATGTATCTTTTGACAGGATTATAATGAAAAAACCATCAAAAATTGGTATATTGAACGCCAAAATCAATCTCCCTCGATTGTGAGCGAGTGATAGCGTCAAATCGATGGTGATTCATTGATTTATCGTGCTTTTTTAGCTATCAATCCTGCAACAAAACCTGTGAGCCAACAAAGAGAATTTCCATGTCAGAACAACAACCCGTCATTTCGCAAGCCTTAGCATTAGTGGTGGAATCACTAAAACAACAGCAAATTTTGCCAATCGATTGGGTTGATAACAGTACCATCAGCCGCACCAAAGACCAAGCGCACGGCGATTTTGCTAGTAACCTTGCCATGATAGCTGCCAAGACTGCCAAGAAAAACCCGCGTGAACTGGCGCAAACCATCGTGGCGATGTTGCCTGCCTCGGACATGATTAGCAAAGTTGAGATTGCAGGACCGGGGTTTATTAACTTTTTCTTAGATGATAACGCGCGTTTTGCTATCTTAGACACCATTATGGAGCAAAAAGGCGACTTTGGTACATCCGAAGAATTTGCCGGTCAAAAAATCCAAGTTGAGTTTGTCTCTGCCAACCCAACCTCAAGCCTACACGTGGGTCACGGTCGAGGCGCTGCGTTTGGCATGAGCGTGGCCAATTTACTAGAGGCGGTTGGCTACCAAGTCGGGCGGGAATATTATGTCAATGATGCGGGTCGTCAGATGGATATTTTGGCAACCAGTACCTATTTGCGCTACCTTGAGCTGTGCGGTGAGCCAATTGTATTTCCCACCAATGCCTACCAAGGCGATTATGTCAAAGATATTGCCAAACCCATCAAAAAACAGCATGGCGATAGCCTAAAAACCGCCTGGGAACATATGCTACTCAATGTACCTGCCGATGCCCAGTACCAAATCGATGCCAACGGCGAAAAAGTATGTGTGTCAGGTGATAAAGAAGCCCATATTGACGGGCTGATTGCCAATGCCAAAGCCAATTTGGGCGATAACTATCAGATTTTTCATGAAGCTGCACTTAGTACCATCTTGGCAGATATCCAAGATGATTTGGCGGATTTTAATGTCCATTTTGACCAATGGTTTAGCGAAAAATCAATCCAAGATGCCATTGTGCCTGCTTTGGAATTATTAGAGCAGCGGGGGTTTTTATACCAAAAAGACGGCAACTTGTGGTTTAAATCCACCGAATTTGGCGATGAAAAAGACCGTGTCGTCCGCCGTGCCAATGGTCAATTTACTTATTTTGCCTCGGATATCGCCTACCACAAAGACAAGCTTGACCGCGGCTATGACAAAATTATTGATGTATGGGGCTCAGACCACCACGGCTACATCAAACGCGTGAAAGCGGCATTGACGGCGATGGGCTACGATGCCCAGCGTATGGATGTGATTTTGGTGCAGTTTGTCACCCTATGGCGTGGTACAGAGCAAATCCAGATGTCATCACGCTCAGGTCAGTTTGTGACCTTACGTGAGCTGCGTCAAGAAGTCGGCAATGATGCCGCGCGCTTTTATTATGTCGCGCGTAAACCAGAACAGCACATTGACTTTGACTTAGAACTTGCCAAATCCCATACCAAAGATAATGCGGTATATTATATTCAATATGCGCATGCGCGTATTTGCCGTGTGCTTGAGCGTACTGAAGAGCGCGGTATCAAGGTCGATGACAAAGCCGGCAAAGCCCACCAGCATCTGTTGACCCAATCTGTCGAAACGGATTTATTGAGCTTGCTGGCTTCTTACCCTGAAGTGCTACGCCGTGCTGCGGTCAACTATGAGCCGCATTTATTGACCAATTACCTCAAAGATTTGGCAAGTTTGTTCCACGGTTGGTACAACGATAACCGTATCTTACCCAAAGATGGCGAAACCCCAACCCAAGATGAGCTTGACTTGATGCAAGCGCGTCTGCGGTTATCAAAGTCAGTACGCCAAGTGATTCAAAATGGCTTAATTTTGCTCGGATTAACGGCACCAACCAGTATGTGATATGATTAAGATACGCTAAAAACGCTGTAATATTACCGTATCCCATGTCGTAGGAGATGAAGATGGCAAGACCCAAAGGAGCGACCCCGCGTAAAGCGCCAAGCACGATGTCGTTTTTTGCTGCCATGTTGGTGGGCATGATATTGACCGTGGGGATTGGTCTGTTTGTTTATTTGTGGAATCCATTTAACCAAGGCAAAACCACAAGCGACGAAGCGCCGATGGTGCAGCCAAAGGTGCAAGACAAACCCAAAACCAATAACTACGAGTTCTATGACTTACTCAAAGAACAGCAGGTCAGTGCAGTCCCCGATGAGGCTGCTGCTAGTCAGCCAGTCTCGGCGCAGCCTGATGTGGTGTTGACCCAGGCTGACAGCACCAGTGCGACCAAATCAGCGAATGTCAGCGTGGTCGATAATCCGTTGTTGTCTGATGATAACGGAACCAAGCCACGCGCTTCAGCCAACAATAGCACGATAGACACCAGCACCGCTTCCGATGACACAAGCAGTGCCGATGCCATTGTGATTGGCAACGAGGAGCCTACGCGGACTTATATCTTGCAAATCAATAGCTTTGACAATGCCGATGATGCGGATAAACGCCGTGCTGAAGTGCTAATGGCGGGGGTGGATGCCCAAATCGTCAAAAAACGCTTAAGCAATGACCAAACCGTCTATCAAGTCATCTCTCGCGCCATGAGTAGCCCAGAGATGGCGGCACAAGCCCAGCGCCAACTACAAAATAGCCGCATTGATTCACTGATTGTCGAGCAGCGTCGCTAGGCTGATTTGCAGGCAAAAAAAACCGTGTTATCGCAACACGGTTTTTTATTGTTGGGTAGAATTAAGCTTTTTTACGACTAAATTTGCGTTGCTTTTTGTTTTGCAGTTCAGTCAAGGTGCGTTTGATTTCCTCATCAGTCAGTTGTGAGATTTGCTGTAAGATATGCATCACGTCCATATTAAGGATAAACCGCGCGCTTTTTGCCATGGTATGAATGCGAGCATCAAACTCAATCACCCCGCTGGCCGACACCGTAATATAACCAAGACGCTCTAGCGCATCCATAAAGCTAGTAAACAAGGCACGGTCAAAAAAATCTGGCATATCATCTTCATATAGCACGGATAGACGCTGACCGAGCAGATGACCCAAATCAATCACTTGATCTTTGGTGAGTTTGCCTGAGCCTTGCTGACTCAGCAGCGCAAGCACCATAAAGTAACGCTCTAGACTTTGCTCAACTGAGTTGGCAAGTACTGTCAACTGCTGATAGCTACGGGTATTCGGCTCTGGCGTGGTCAGGATGCGATGACCATCCGCATTCACCCCTTTGTCCACGATGATGTTTTCTTCGACCAACGTATCGATATGCTCACGCAAAGTGTCATTTAAGGTGCGCAGTGGGTATTTCAAAAACAACTCTGCTTGCAAGAAGGGATACATGATACCCACCACCCGCTCAATAGTGTTTAAGCTCATGGTGCCATTACGCTGTATCAATGAGGCACATAGTGACGCGATGATATAAATATGCAAAATATTGTTGCGAAAATAGCTCAGTAGCGGCGCTTGACCGTCCGCAATACGAATCAAGTCACCGAGCACATGTGGGGTGCGCTCGATGAGTTTGAGCTTGACACCATAGTTAATAATGGCTTCTGGGCTTTGCTGGGTGATTGATACATCATCATCATACGGGATTTTTTCTGCGATACGTTGATACAGCGCCAACTGTTCACGACAGCTTTGCTCATCGAGTGCGCCATGCGGTGTATCGAGCAGTACCAAAGATAGCAAAGTCACTGGATTAAGCACCGCAGAGCGGTTGATACGCTGCATGATTTTGATGCCCAAATTGTCAATCATGTGGGTGACATTGGCGGGCATATCACTATCGGTACGGTCTTTGGGTAGGGTATTTGGGGCAACGTCAAATTTTTTCATAAAATCAGCCAGATAAAGCGGCTGACCAAAACTGACGTGCACATGACCGAAGATACGCTCGATTTTTCGGCTGGCTTTTAATAGACCTAGTAGCGACTCAGATTCTTTGGGTTTACCTTTAAGCTCACCCACATAAGTGCCGCCTTCCATAATGCGTTCATAACCGATGTAGGTCGGGATAAAGACAATCGGTTTGCCCGCTTGGCGTAGATGGCTTTGTACCGTCATCGCTAGCATTCCTTTTTTGGGCGGTAACAAGCGACCTGAGCGCGAGCGTCCGCCTTCGATGAAGTACTCAATCGGCGTGTTGCGCATCAACATACTATGCACGTATTCACGAAACACCGCAGAGTACAGCGGATTGCCTTTAAAACTGCGACGCATAAAGAAAGCACCGCCATTGCGTAGTATTTGACCTAGCACGGGGATGTTTAGATTCTCGCCTGCGGCAACGTAGGGCACACGCAACCCACGTTTATAAATCACGTATGACAGCAGCAGATAGTCCATGTGACTGCGGTGGCAAGGCACATAGATGATTTCATGGTCGGATGCCAGTTGGCGTACCCGCTCAAAGTGCGCCACTTCAACCCCGTCATACAACTGTGTCCATAGCCAGGTCAAAAAGCGGTCAAAAAAGCGCACGGTTGCGTACGAGTAATCACTGGCAATCTCGTTCAAATAGCCACGCGCCAGTTTTCGGCTTTTGGCGAGTTCACGCGAGTTTTCTTTGCTATCGACATTCACGGCATGCTGAATGGCAGGGGTATACAGAATTTTATCGACCACATTGCGACGGTCTGATAAGTCAGGACCCAAGATGGCTTCTTGTTGTTTATCCAGATAACCTTCTAAACGCTGCTGTACCCGTGCAGTAATGGTGTGTAAATGCTGGCGGTCTTCACTAGCATCATCAGTGGATGCTAGGCTACCTGATTGCAGCGCAGGGTTTTTGCTAATCTCATCTTCGATGATGCCACGCAGGTCTTTGGGTGAGTGAAACTGCACATAGGTATCTCGCCCTTTGACCCCGATATTAAATAGCTGTTTACTGATGGTGGGTACTTGCCATTCATCAGCGGTGAGGAGGTTAAGCAGCGAATCTTCTTTTTCTGGTGCGCGTCCCCACAAGATAGTGACAGGGATAAAATCAATGTGTAGTGTTGGGTATTGCTCGACGGCTTCAATCAAGCGTAATAGGCGAGGTGAAAATACGGCGCTGTCATGAGACAGTTTTTCTGTTTTATGGTGATGCAAAAAAATCATTGCGGTATTTTCATCAATACCATGCGCCCGATCGATGACATTGGCTAGGGCAGGGGGTAGGTCATATTGTTTGGTTTCTAGGTCAATTAAAATACTATTGCTACGAGAATACTCTTTGAGCACATAAAAGGTGAGTCGCTGGCTTGAGGTATCGCTATCGCTTGCTGGCGGTAGCTTATCATCGCTAACCTGGTTCCTGGCTTCGCTAATATTGGGGATGTCGCCGATAAGTTTGGATTTGACGGCGAGCCCCAATAATTTGCCAGAGACTTGTCGGTATAGATTTTTTAACAGCGGGGTCGCAGCAGGATGGGTACCTTTGTTGTTTGCTTCGGTAGTGCCTGAATTTTTCCCTACGTGATTCATAGTATGCCTAGTGATTGCGTGATTTTTTCGTAAGTTTTTTAAAGATAAATACAAGGTTTAAAAATTGTCTTATCATGCCATAGATTGATGAATTTCTAAACCTTATCACTCAAAAATTCTTGTATAATGAGTGACTTTAATCCATTTTATCTACCCAAAATAACGTTAATGATAAGAGCGTCTATGGCAAGCCAGCAAGATATAAACCATACCCATACGATTGATATCACTCACCAACCACAGGTGCCCGTAACGCATCAGCAGCTTGAGCAGCAAGCGATTTGGCAGCAATTGGTCACGCAGTTATTGGAAACCTTAACCCTCGTACCGTATCAAGACAGTGTATTTATTGGGCAAAGCCACGACTATGTCGGTGCGCGTATTTTTGGTGGGCAAGTACTGGGACAAGCATTGATGGCAGCCAGCCATACCGTAGAGCATGCAAAACCTTGCCACTCATTTCATGGCTATTTTTTGCGCGGTGGCGATATCAATAAGCCTGTATATTACCAAGTCGAGAAATTACGTGATGGTCGTAGCCTTGCTTCACGTCAAGTGACAGCACGCCAATATGATGACGATAACCAACCGAGCATAATTTTTACCATGATGGCGTCTTTTTCACCGTTTGAAGAAGGGCTTGAGTATCAACAAGCGATGCCAACGTATCCTGCGCCAGATGTGTTGCTGACCGAGCAGCAGCTCAAAGACCAAGTGGTAGGCAAAATCCCTGATGCCCTAAAAGCGCGCTTTATGCGCCAGCGTCATATCGAAATCAAGCCAGTACAGCCGCGTGACCCGATTCATCCAAAAATCATGGAACCTAGCCAAGCCAACTGGCTACGTATTCCGCAGCTCGGTAAACAGTCGATTCAAGTGCAACAAGCACTGCTCGCATTTTCTTCTGATTTTTATTTGATTGGTACAGGGCTGATGCCACACGGGATTAGCTTTATGACTAAAGGGTTGCAAGCGGCAAGTATCGACCATAGTATGCATTTTCACCGCCCATTTGATATGAATGATTGGTTACTCTATAACATGTGGTGTGATACCACGTCACAGTCAAAAAGCCTAAACCACGGTCAATTTTGGCAAAATGGCAAATTGGTCTCTACAACCCAGCAGCAAGGGTTAATGCGACTGCGCTAGTGATTCAATAATTTTTACCTTGTATTAAACAGTAGCCGTATGAGAGAGAAAAATATGTCCAATCCCCCAATGAGTGATGCCGTCCGCCAAAACATCGCCCAACAAGACAATCATCCATTAAAAGGCTTTGCGGTTATCTATGAGCAAAAAGTGGAATGGGGCGATATGGATGCGTTCAATCACGTCAATAACGTGGTGTATTACAACTATGCCCAGCGCGCGCGTATCCACTACCTTGAACAAGTCGATATGTTTAACTTACAAACCCATACCGTGATTGCTTCGTCATCTTGCCAGTATTTGAATTCGGTCACTTTCCCCGATGTGCTTTGGATTGGCATTCGTGCCAAAAAAATAGGCAATACCAGTCTGACCCATGACTATGTTTACTTTAGCACGGCTCAGCAAAAAGTCGTCGCTACCGTGTCGTCCGTCATTGTGTTTTTTGACCAAAATGGCAAAAACAAACAACCGATTTCTGAGGGTCAACGCCAACAACTTACCGAGTTAGAAAGTCATACGGTTTAACTGTTGCTAAAATTTAATTGTTCATAACATTTAACTGTTACTAAAATTGTTAAAAAAGCCACAAGCTGCAATGCTCGTGGCTTTTTTTGTCTGATGAATTGCTATTTGTGGTCTGGGTTAGCAACGGTTTCGACCAAGTTTAGGTTAAACCCTGATAACGCGTTGAATTTAAGCGGTGATGACAGCAAACGCATATCACGCACGCCCAGATAACGTAAAATCTGTGAACCAACCCCAATGCTGCGGTAGGGTTGGTGTTTAAGCGGTGAGTTGGGTTTGTCAGCGACAAAGTTATCGAGCGCTTCGCCCATATCAATTGCTTGCTGATGCCCAATCCAGACAAACACGCCACGCTCGGATTGGCTAATTTCTTTGAGTGAGGCATGGATATCCCAATTACTCTTACCGCTGTTGGGTAGCTGCACGGTGAATAAATCGCGCAATGGCTGGAAACTATGCACCCGCACAGTGCTCACGCCTTCTTGAGGGTTGCCCTTGACCAGTGCCAAATGGGTATCCTCTGAATTTTTTTCTTTAAAACGATAGGCCGTAAACTCACCAAACTCAGTTTGCATCGGATAGGTCGCAACCATTTCGACCGTTTGCTCATTGGCAATACGGTAATTAATCAAATCAGCGATGGTGCCGATTTTTAAGCCATGCTCTTTGGCAAAAATCTCTAGGTCATCACGGCGCGCCATTTCGCCATCTTCTTTGATAATTTCACAAATCACTGCCGCAGGTTCAAGTCCTGCCAAGCGTGTTAGGTCACAGCCGGCTTCAGTATGACCGGCACGGTGTAGCACACCGCCATTTTGTGCCACAATTGGGAATACATGCCCCGGTTGTACGATGTCTTCTGGCTTGGCAGTCGAAGATACCGCTGTTTGGATGGTTCTGGCGCGATCCGCTGCTGAGATACCTGTGGTGACCCCTTCTGCCGCTTCGATTGATACCGTGAAGTTGGTGCTAAATTTAGCGCCATTTTTATCCGACATAAGCGGTAAATTGAGCTGTTCACTGCGGTCAGCGGTGATGGTCAAACACACCAAGCCACGCGCGTGGGTAATCATAAAGTTAATATCTTCTGGGCGTACATGGGTGGCTGCCATCACCAAGTCGCCTTCGTTTTCACGGTCTTCATCATCCATCAAAACGACCATTTTGCCTGCACGGATGTCATCGATAATTTCTGCCGTTGTATTAAATGCCATAAAAGTGCCTTTGTTAGCTATTTATTGGAATAACATTGATTAAAAAACTAAAAAACTGATTAACAAATAGGGACAGAAAATAAGCGCTATCAGCTAGGTTTGTTCAAACTATTGTCCAAATTAACCTTAACAATCACCTCATCAAGCTGGGTGAAGCTAGTATGCGCGCCCATTTCTTATTTGCGCGCTATTATAGCATTAACTCAGTGAGTCTAAGCAGCGAAATATTGATAGCCATACGCGCTGGTAGCGCACGCAGATAAAACATGCGGATAAATTAGTTAAAAAAACTAACAAAAATTGGTGATTTTGTATAATTTTTGAGCAAAAATTAAAAAAAACTGGTATATTATTACTTAATGATTAATAAAAATTACATTCTTAATACGTTTGAAGAAAACGCTATTAAAAAGTCATAGACGTCTAACCGATTTACTTGTCTAAGGATCCTGTGATGTCAGTCTTTTATCTTATCTACACGAGCAAAATTACCTTACAAGCAAGTTTGCATACGATGACGTTGCCTGATATCTATCGTCAGTCAGTCGCGCGCAACACCCAGGCAAATGTCAATAGCGTACTATTTCTCAAGCAAGGCAACTTTCTACAATATATGGAAGGTAGTGAGCACACTATCACCCAGCTATTTGACAAAATCAAAGCCGATAAAAGACACAGAAATATTCGCGTTATCGAGCAGGGTCAGGCGCCCAATGCGCTATTTGGACACTGGAAAATGCACTGCATCAATTTAGATAGCGTCAATGATATGGATGATGTCGATGATATCAGCCCCCTGCTAGATTATTTTGAAACTGCGCAATTTGATAGTGCCAGTGTCCCAAGGTTACTTGCGGATGTAGAAAACTATTATCGTTCGGGCAAATGGCAAAGGCATCAACATACCAACTTTGATAAGGGCAGTTATAGCCATGCCAAGCTGCGCCGATTGGGCTTTAAGCATCGCTATTTTTTGTGGATGCAGCTTGGTTTTTTGTTGCTGTTCTTATTGCTGATGGTGTACTGGGTATTACAAAATAGGGTTCATTTGGCTGCGCTAAATCATCCGTTGTCTGCTTTGACGGGTTTTTTAGCCGCCGCTGTTCAATGATTGTCCTTTAACCACTGTATAAAGGCATAGGTTTGCTGTTCTTTGGCATTATCAGCAAAGTCAAACAACCGCGTGCCCAGTAAATTATCAGGCAGATACTGCTGTGGGTGGTAATGGTTGGGGTAGTCATGCGGATAGACATAATTGGCACCATAACCTTCGGCGCGCATCAGCTTGGTGACGCCATTACGCAAATGTAGCGGTACAGGCGATTGGTCATTTTCTGCCAGTCGCATCGCTTTATTGATCGCCTGATAACTAGAATTGGACTTCGGCGATGTCGCCAAATACACCACCGCTTGCCCCAAAATAATTCGCGCTTCAGGCATACCGATGCTCTGCACACTTCGCAGGGCGGTATCGGCAAGTAGTAACGCATTGGGATTGGCAAGTCCGATATCTTCACTTGCCAAAATCACCAACCGCCGCGCAATAAAGGCAGGGTCTTCGCCCGCTGTCAGCATCCGCGCCATCCAATACAGTGCCGCATCAGGGTCACTGCCGCGGACTGACTTAATCATCGCTGACACTAGGTCATAATGGCCATCACCCGATTTGTCGTAGCGTACCAGGCTTGCACCTGCGACCGCGATGACATTGTCATCAGTCACTACAATCGGTGATTGGCTGCCTTGCTTAAAATTGGGGCTTGATTGAATGGCGAGTTCAAGTAAATTTAACGCCTTACGCGCATCGCCTTGCGATAGCGCAAAAATCGCTTGGCTTGATTGTATTTCAATCTTAAATTGTTTAAAAACTGCATCATCGTCAATGGCACGTTGTAGTACTTGGCTGATTTCATCTTCGCTCAAGGGGTTGAGCCGATATACTTGGCAACGGGACAATAGCGCATTGTTGACACTAAACGAGGGGTTTTCGGTGGTCGCACCAATTAAAGTAATATCCCCAGACTCAACCGCGCCGAGGAGTGCGTCTTGCTGGGCTTTGTTAAACCGATGAATCTCATCGACAAATACCACCGGTGGCTCGCCAAACAAGCCGTCATCTTTTGCCAGTACTTCACGCAACTCTTTGACCCCTGCATTGATAGCAGAGAGCGGGCGAAAAGGACGACCCACTGCATCGGCTAATAGCATGGCTAAGGTGGTTTTGCCAATGCCTGCTTCCCCATGCAAAATAATCGATGGCAAGTAACCTTGCTCAACAATACGGCGAATCGGTGCGTTGGCACCGAGCAAATGGGTTTGTCCGATTACCTCGTCAAGCGACTTTGGGCGGACACGTTGGGCAAGGGGAATTTGAGCGAGTTGATTCATCATTAAGGTATAAGTTTAACTGGATTACTTAGTCGAAGGTTTTCAGCGATTTCACTATTTTTTAAATTGGAATTGTAGCTAAGTGCGGTACTTATTTAGTAAAACTAACTTAGTGAAAGTAGCTTGGTAAAAGTAGTTTGGCACAAGTAGCTTTGCAAATTAACTTGGTAAAAGTAACTGCATCAAAAACAACGAGGGTTTTTTAAGAATTTTAGCATGCTTAAATGACAGCGGTAAGCTAACTTGTTTGATTTGTGTGACTACTTGGATTGAGAAATATTTTTACTTTGTTAAATAAAAATAAACAGTAATGATGTGAGGCTTAATGAGCCATATTTTTAAAAAAACTACAATATTGTTAATATGACAAGTTTAGATTGACGGGTCAGTTTTTTCTTTTTACAATCTCATACTTTAGTTAATATTCAAACTGACAGTTAGTGCTCACTTTGGTATTTCATTATTATTTAATTAGGCATTATTTAATAAGACAGTTTTTTAACAAGACAGTTTTTTATAAGACAGTTTTTTGGTAATACGGGCATCATAACGGCGACCGCATCAATTACTAGGGTAATTGACGGCTTGCGTGGTTGTTATGTTGCGGCAAAGCCATAGGCAAGTTATTAGCGAGTCGTATGAAATTACATCAATCCATCAAGCCATCGACTTACCCAGTAAGCCATCATCTGCAGCCACTATCACGCGTGCTTACCCTATCTGCGTTTACGATGGCAATGGTGTCGTTGAATTTGTCCTTATCTTTGGATGCGACTGCTGCGACCACGGTCACCAAACCCAGCACTACCAAAACGACCCCGACAAAAACTACAACAAAAACCACAACCACGACAAAAACCACCAAAACGACCAGTAGTTCCACTAAAAATGCTAACAAGCCGCCTGTTAAAACATCAGCTAAAACATCGGCTAAAAATTCTGTTAAAACATCGGCTAAAACCACGCCAGTAGCGCCAACCATAGAGCCCACTAGCAGATTGCAGCCCAGTACCAGTGGCGACACCGCAGAGTTTACGCCGGTAATCAATACCCCGCCCAATCCTGAGCCTGTGCTCAATGCTAGCCCTGCCACGGACGCACCATCAGCCGACACGCCATCGAAAAAAACCGCGACCCGCGCCAATGACGTTAAAGGTGGTAAAGCAGCTGGGCTCAGCTACGATCCTACTATCAATAATGGCGTGCCTTATCCGCCAAGTTATGGCCTAGATGTGCCCAGTAATTTGACACTGGCACAAGCGCAGCAGTACCTAGTCAAAGTATCACCCAAAGTCGCGGCAGACAATGCAGCAATCGTGAGTAATGAGCTGCGAGCTCAGTCAACCAAAGGCTTGAACAAACCGATTGTGTATCTGGGTGCCAGTGCCACGCATGTACATGTGGATGACAATATAGATACCACGGGCATTAAAAACAACCTAGCCAATCCCATTGACAATGCAGTCAATAACAATAGTGGCAATTTGCCCATCACCTTGCCACTGCCTACCACGCCTGCAGATATCGGTGGCTTAATCACCGACCCGATTCCCAATAGCATCCCTGTCAATATCGGCAAGAACAACACATCAGCCAATATTACGGTGCTATGGTCTGCTTATAACGGACACAAAACCGAAGCAGTGACCAGTTTGCTCAATGGTATGACCGATGAAAGCCGTGCCGATGCTGATTTGTCACTGGATGAACAATACACCACGCTTACCAAACGCTATTTTCAAACCCAGCTTGCCATCATGGCAGCTTATCTACGCGCCGATGCACTCAATGCGATTCGTGCCACCGACCATGCCGCACAGCGCGCACTCGATGTGGGGCTGATTTCAAAAGTCGAGCGTTTGGAAGCCAAAAAAGCCTTAGCCGATGCTGAATACGAAAATAGCAAAGCGCTGAACGATGCTGAGCTTGCCATGACCGCGCTACAGCGGTTACTGCGCACGCCGTATTTTATCAAACCAACATCGCCTTTATTTGTATCCACCAAGCCGTTGCCGCCACTGAGTTATTTTCAGCAGCAGGCTAAAATGCATCACCCAGGTTTTGATAAGGTTGCCGCCAAATACAACCAAGCCAAAGCGCTACATGAATTTAGTGAATCCGCCTACAAACCCAATGTCACCGTCTTTGGTCGCTCGGAAATCGACGCTGACCCAAATTGGATTGCTGGGGTGTCTGCCAACTGGAAATTGTGGGGTGGGGTAGATCGCCGCATTAGTACCCAATCTAGCCTTGCCAAGCTGCACCAAGCCGAATTTAGCCAAGTCGATGTCAATGATAATATTATGTTGTTGGTAGAAAAAAATTGGCAAACAGTCAACAATGCACGCGATAATTTTATTGCCTTAAATACCAATATTGAACTTGCCAGTGAGATGCTACGCTTTCGTCAGCTCGGCTTTAAAGAAGGCGTCAACACGGCCGTAGAAGTGATGCAAGCCGAAGCCAATTTGGAAAAAGCCAAAACCGAGCAGGCCAAAGCGGCAAATGATTATGTACAGGCAATGGCAGACTTGATGCAAAGCTGCGGTACGCCGCTAGAGTTTAACCGTTATATGCAGGCAGCGGACGTCAAGCTACCCGCGATTTATTTTGAACATCGTAAAAACTAATCAATTATTTTAACCCGTGTCTTTATTTCACCAGTAGGCTTACCGTATGGCTGATCCACAAAACCCAACACCAGACAATGCGATGGACAACGCTAAAGACAACACTTTGGACAGCGCTGCGGATAATGCGAATGCAGCGATGAACGCTCAAGCTGCCCAAGCTGCTGATGAGCCGCACGCAGAGGACAGCCTGGCAGCCGCTACGACGGATAGCCGTTACATGCCGCCTACCAAAAAACCCAGTAAAATCCGCACCATCATTATAGCTTTGATTATCCTTGGGCTGATTGGACTGGTCGCGTGGGGACTAATCAAAGACAAGCGCGAAACGCGCAGCGCGCCTGTGACCATCCAAGGGCATATGGAAGTAGAGCAAACGCCTGTCGCTGCCAAAGTTGCCGGTCGTATTGCCAATATTTATGTCAAAGAAGGCGATGAAATTAGCGTCGGCACACGCCTGATTGATATGGATAGCCCGGAAATCAATGCCAAGGTCGAACAAGCACAAGCAGGCAAAGAGTTAGCCCAAAGTCAACTGGACAAAGCCAACAATGGCGCAAGACCGCAAGAGATTGAAATGGCAAAATACCAGTACGATGTTGCCCAATCCGCGGCTGACCTTGCCAAAGTCACCTACGAACGTATCAACCGACTCGCAGCAGAAGGCTTGATGTCACGGCAAAAACGTGACGAAGCCTATACCAACTATGTCGCCAGTGTCGATAAAGCCAAAATCGCCAAAGCGCAATATGAGTTAGCCAAAACAGGCGCGCGCAGTGAAGATAAAACCGCCGCCCAAGCGCAAGTCAGCCAAGTAGAAGCCAAGCTTAAAGAAGCAATGGTGGCCAAAGAAGAAGCCAATCTTAAAAGCCCGATTGCCGGTATCGTGGACAACGTGATTGTCAAACCAGGTCAAGTGGTGGGACAGGGCGTACCACTGATGACCATTGTCGATCCCAAAGACCAATGGGTGGTGCTTAACGTTACCGAAAATAACCTAAACCATTTTGCAGTCGGTAGTGAATTTAGCGGTACGGTTCCTGCGTTATCGGTCAACAATCAGCCTTACCGCCAAGTGTTTAAAGTGTACGCAAGTTCCGTGCTATCAGATTTTGCCACGTGGCGCCCGACCAACAGCAAAGACGGCTTTGATATGCGTACCTTTGAGATTCGCGCGCGCCCGAGCCAGTCAGATACACGCCTAAGACAGGGCATGACCGTATTGGTTGATATACCGGCAAGCCGTCAGCCAACCCAAACACAATGAAGTCAACCATGATATCAAAACTGACATCAAAACTGACATCAAAACTGGCATCAAACAAGGGCTCTAAAGCGTCACCGACATCGTCCGCTGTGTCAAATGCCAGTGACAGTGACAGTGTTGGTGCTAGTGACCATGAGCGTCATGCGCAGTTTGATAACCGCTCAGGCTTTGTGCAATTCTTTGCGGCGTTTTGGTACAGTGCGCGCCGTGAATGGGATTTTTTGGTGCAAAATCGCTGGGATTTTTCCTTGATGTTTTGGATGCCCATCGTATTGATATTTTTGGTTTGGTGGATTTTTAGCAAAGGCATGGCAGTCGGGATTCCGATTGCGGTCATAGACAATGACCACTCCGCGCAATCCGCGACGATTATCCGCTATATTGATGCGACGCCTGAGGTTGCGGTGGTCAAAAGCCTTCATAGTGCCGCTGCCGCTCAGCAAGCTATCGAGACTACCGATGTCATGGCGGTGGTTGAAATTCCAGAGAATTTTTCAACCAATCTACTGGCGGGCAAAACCTCGCGCTTGCTACTCAATGTCAATGCCCAGTATGGCACGCATTCAGGCATGATACAAAAAGCGGTACAGACAGCAGTCACTACCTTTTCGGCAGGGGCAGAGATGCAGCGGCGAGTTGCCATTGGCGAAGATGTCACCCTGACCAAAACCAGTTATGCACCGATACAATCGCAAAGTGTGGCACTGTTTAATACTGCCAATAATTATCAGCAATTTCTGGCAGTCACTGTGGTACCAGCCTTGCTACATATTTTGTCAATGGTGATTGGGGCTTCAACTGTCGGGCGAGAGCTGGTCGACAAGACGTTAGGTGAATGGTATCAGTCGCTAACACCCCCCAAATTTGCCAGTAACCGCCTCTCTAACCCCAGCAATCCTGTCACACTGGGGCACGAAAAACCTAAGCTATCGCTGATTATCGCAGGGCTCAATGGCAAATTAATTTGGGCGATGTTTGCCTATACGCTTTGGGCAGCGGTGGCATTGACCTTGGTGATGCAAATCTTCCCCATTCGTTTGGCATCCGTAGCGATTACTTATCTGATATTTTTAATGTTTATGATGGTGTCGTTCTGGCTTGGGGTGATTGTCACGGTAGGTACGTTTTCGTATCGTCAAGGCTTGTCATTTACCGGATTTATCTCCGCGCCGTCATTTGCTTTTTCAGGGGTGACATTTCCATTTTTGGCGATGAGTCCTGCCGCGCAGCGTTGGGCAAATGCCCTGCCATTAACCCATTATCTCAACTTGCAAACCACCCAATTACAAATGGGCGCACCGCCATCCTTTGCCTATAGCAGCTTTATCGGATTTTTTATTGCCGTCATGATTACCTTGTTGTTAGCCGCGTTGTTGACCAAAAAGGCCTTATTGAAGCCTGAAAAATGGGGGCAACGCTGATGCCCACCCAGACAACGCCCGGCAAAGTCGACGTAAGCAAAACTGCCAACATTTGGGAGCGCGGTTTTTTGTTGCAAGTTTTGCATGTATGGCGCAGCGTGTTTCAAGATAAAGGGGTGCTCACTATGCTACTGATTGCCCCGATTATTTATGGCTTTTTTTATCCTTGGCCGTATTCAAAAGAAGTGGTGCGTCATGTCCCTGTGGCAGTGGTGGATTATGACCATTCAAGTCTATCGCAGACCATTATCAGCTACGCCCAAGCCAATCCACGCATCCAAAGCACCATTGTAAACGATGAAAACAGTGCCAAGCAGCTGATGTGGCAAGGCAAAATTGCAGGCTACATGGTGATACCCTCAGGGCTATATCAAAAAGTGACCACAGGACAACCTGCCAAGGTGAGTATCTTGGCCAACGGTAACTATTTTTTGCTCAATAAACAAGTACAAACGGGGTTTTTAGAAGTCATCGGCACCGTGTCCGCCGGGGCGAAAGTACAAAAAAATGTTGCCATCGGGCAAGACATCACGGTTGCCAAAAACAATATTTCCCCTGTGGCGCTGACGATTAATCCGTTATACAACCGTACCGAAGGCTATGGTAGCTACATTGTCCCTGCGGTTGCGATATTGATTCTGCAGCAGATGTTTTTGATGGGCACGGCAATGCTAGTGGGTACTTGGGCAGAGCAAGACATGCACCGCGCTTCGATGAAAACGTGGCTGGCGCGAATATTGGGCTTAGCGTGTTTTGGTTTTGTGCTCGGCTGTTTTTATTATGGCTGGGTGTTTTCCAACAATGATTATATCCGTAACCAAAATCTGACGGGTTCACTGGTACTGCTTGCCCTGTTTTTCCCTGCGGTAACAGCATTGGGCTGTCTACTTGGGGTGTGGTTTGGGGCGCGAGAACGGGCGATGCAAATCTTGGTCGCAAGTTCAATGCCGATGCTGTTTGTCTCAGGGATTTCATGGCCGTATCAAATGCTGCCTGAGCCTCTGCAGTATTTGCGCTGGGTATTGCCTAGCACCTCGGGAATGAATGCCTCTGTGATGCTGAACCAAATGGGCGTGCCACTGGCGTATGTCAAAGTGTATCTCATGGCACTCATGATGATTTTCTTGGTTTGTTTATTGCTGCTACTTTTATTAGCGAGTAAAGAAAGTGAATCGTTAGCAGATTAATCCTTGCCAACGGTTATTTTCTTCCTCATGCGGTTACACGTGCGGTTATTTGCCAAATTTGCGATGCGTGTAGCAAGTATCTATCATCCATCATCTATCATTTGATAAACTTTTCGATAGCACATTGACACAGATGGGCAATCCGTGGTTATCTAACACAATGGATGCAACATAATTGAATTTTTCAACTGATTGGCATATAGGATTTATCAGTGATCAGTATTTTTGATTTATTTAAGATTGGGATTGGACCTTCAAGTTCGCATACGGTCGGACCGATGAAAGCGGCGAATCTGTTCGTTAGCGCATTATCACAGCAGCTACTGACGCAGGTGGATAGGGTGCAAGTTGAGCTGTTTGGTTCGCTCGGTGCGACCGGTAAAGGGCACGGTAGTGATATAGCGGTGATGCTAGGTTTGATGGGAGAGCAACCACAAACGACGGATGTCGCCGCTATTTCACAAAAAATTGCCGATATCCAAGCGCAAAACACGCTATATCTAAATCAGCAGCATAAGATTAACTTTGTTGCTGACAAGGATTTAATCCTAAATGGTAGGGTATCGCTGCCCCATCATCCCAATGCCCTAACTATCACTGCTTTTACAGGCAATGAAATTGTTTACCAAAATACGTATTATTCAATCGGCGGCGGGTTTGTGCAGACCGAGCAAGAAGCCCAAGCAAAAGAACCGGTGATTGAAAGCGTCAAAAAACCAGTACCTTATCCCTTTAACAACGCCAAAGAATTATTACAAATTTGCCAACACCATCAACTGTCAATCGCCCAGGTCGTTCGAGCCAATGAGCTGGCTAACTTGAGTGAAGATGAGCTGCTGGGTGGACTTAATGACATTTGGCAAGTCATGCAAGACTGTGTCAATGATGGTTGTCGCCACGATGGTATTTTGCCAGGGGGCTTACAAGTACAGCGCCGCGCTAAGGCGATTTATCAGCAGTTATCCGCTGCCGATAGCCGAAAAGCGTTTAATGATGCCCTTGCTGTGATGGATTGGGTGAATCTGTACGCGTTGGCAGTTAATGAAGAAAACGCCAGTGGCGGACGTGTGGTGACTGCCCCCACTAATGGTGCGGCAGGCGTGATACCTGCGGTCATGCATTATTATCGAGATTTTTGCCCAAGTTATACGCTGCAAGGGTTACATGATTTTCTGCTAACCGCTGCGGCGATTGGTATCATTATCAAAGAAAATGCTAGCATCTCAGGCGCAGAAGTGGGCTGTCAAGGGGAAGTCGGATCGGCGTGTGCGATGGCGGCGGCAGGGTTAACCTATGTGCTTGGGGGTAGTCCTGCGCAATGTGCTAACGCTGCCGAAATTGGCATCGAACATCACCTTGGCATGACGTGTGACCCGATTGCGGGGTTGGTGCAAGTACCTTGTATTGAACGCAATGCCATGGCGGCAGTAAAAGCGATTAATGCCTCAAGGCTTGCGCTTAAAGGCAATGGACAGCATGTGGTATCGCTTGATAAAGCCATCAAAACCATGAAAGAGACAGGCAGAGATATGATGTCAAAATATAAAGAAACCGCAATGGGCGGGCTTGCTATCAATGTCCTAGACGAGGATGTTGCCGCCCAGTCAAATTTGATTCCGACGCTGGATGTGACGGTCAATTACAGTCAGTGTTAGTGCTACAATAAAAAAACCGATTCCTTGGCGAATCGGTTTTTTTGTGCTTATCAATCAATCGCAGGCTGATAATCCCCTGTGATAATACCGTCTTTGATGTCATCGGCTTGCGCCAACACTTGCGCCAATAAGGCTTTGACATTTTCAAGCGTGGCGATGGGGCTTAACGTGGTCATTTTAAGCGATTGCACATCTTGGTTAGCATCCCCTTGCTTTTGGTAACTGACGCGCGTCACGCCGATATTGGCTTCACCTTTGGCAAATAGCTCATCGGCGACATTTTGGTTCAAGCTATCAATCAACTCAGCCGGGTAGTCTTTGGGTACCACGCGAAATAGCACGGAGGCAAACTGTGGCTCTACCAACAATTCAAGCCCATCAGTGGCTTTGATATAGTCAGCGACTTCGCGGGTCAAATCAACGCCATGGTCAATCATCGAGCCGTATAATTCTTCGCCCAAGGCTTCCACTGTCAGCCATAATTTTAGCGCATCAAAACGGCGCGTGGTCTGTAGCGACTTAGAAACTAGGTTGGGTACGCCATGTTCTTCGTCATACGCAGAGTTTAAATACTCAGCTTCATAATGCATGAAGCGATAGTTGGCTTCCTCTTTGAGCAAAAACGCCCCGCAAGAGATGCTTTGGAAGTAATGTTTATGGAAGTCGAGGGTGATAGAATCGGCTTGCTCAATACCTGCAAGTTTATCGCGGTAGTTATTCGATAAAATCAGCGCCCCGCCCCAAGCGGCATCAATATGAAGCCATGCACCGTACTCATGGGTAAGCTTACGAATCGCAGGGATTGGGTCAATCGCGCCCGCGTCCGTGGTGCCTGCAGTAGCGACCACACAGGCGATGATTTTGCCTTCGGCTTTCAATTGCGCCATGGTGTGTTCAAGTGCGGCAACATCCATCTGCGCTTGGTCATTGACTGGCACAGTGACCACCGATTGAAAACCCATGCCCATCATTGCCATGTTTTTTTGCACGCTAAAATGCGCGTTTTCTGAGCAGATAACTTTCACTTTTTGCATGGCATCGGCTGGGATACCGTCACGCTGTACCGACCATTCTGACCCATCGTCATTTTTATAGTTTTTAGCGATACACCAATCACGGGCGAGTAACACGCCCATCAAGTTGGATTGGGTGCCACCTGAGGTGAATACGCCCGCTTGTCCGCTACCAAAACCGACTTTTTGACGTAGCCAATCAATCAGTTGCACTTCCATCAGTGACCCTGCTGGGCTTTGATCCCAAGAGTCCATCGATTGGTTGGTGGCATTAATCAGCACTTCGGCGATTTGGCTTGTGACCATCGTTGGGCAGTGCAAGTGAGCAAGCGAATGTGGGTGATGCACCTTTAAGCTTTTATTAAGAAATAATTCGACTGAACGTTTTAACGCATCTTCCAAGCCAAGTCCTTCTTTTGATGGCTGAAAAGCAATCTCAGCGCGCAGCTGCTTGATACTACCGCCTGTGTACATTTTGTCGTTTTTGAGCCAGTCGGTGACGGCTTGCACGGCAGTGTTCATGTTTTTTTGGTAATCGGCAATGGATTGGCTGTCATTACAAAATAACGCTTGGCGGTGCTGTGATAAGTTTGACATGGTAAGTCCTTGCATTCTTTAAGATAGAGTTAACTATAAATTGTCATTAAACAGAGTGATACGAGCAAATGGTTAATTTATTTTACAAAATTACGCTTATACAGTTGATGATTTACAATATTGGCTTTGGCATCGTTTATATCCCAAATTTGCAATTCCCACGGATAATAAAAATTGCTCGCATTTTTAAAATACACATGCACACCGATATACCCGTCGATATCACGTAAATACCAATTTTTTAGACTGTAATCTGTTTTCCAATCATCCAGTTTTTCCATGATGTTTTTCACATCAGCCGATGGCAAAATTATCCGAGCACCAAAAATATCATTTAAAATATTATTGACTGGGTACTGGTTTTCTCGTGCCAAATAGCGATTGAC
Organism: Moraxella sp. CTOTU47579; assembly: GCF_032004885.1. NCBI lineage: Bacteria > Pseudomonadati > Pseudomonadota > Gammaproteobacteria > Moraxellales > Moraxellaceae > Moraxella > Moraxella sp. CTOTU47579. Next base: position 53,717 of record NZ_DALZOJ010000010.1, on the reverse strand, counting down.
TTTGTCATAGATGCTTTCAGCCGTTTTAACGCGGTAAAAAAAATCAATATTTTGGGTGTCGGCAAATGCCAAATAATCATTAATCGCTTCATGCAAATTAAGCCGATATGACAAGATAGGCTCAATAGGGACGGTTTTGAGCGTATGTGATAGGTTGATTTTTTGTACCTTGCCTGTTTCGAAATAATCTTGTGAATACTCACCATGAATCCGATTGATTTCTCGAATCAGGCGTTCGGTCTTGGCGATATTGGTTTCCATATTTTACTCAAAATGAAATAAACAGATAATAAAAACGGCAAAGCCACGTCAGTAACTTTACCGTCTTGATAGGCAATAATCAATTACCCACGTACTTTTTGCACGGCTTCTTTGACTGCCTTTTTAAAGCGTTCAAGCACTGCATCACATTCTTCTTGAGTGATGTTAATCGGGCAAAGCAAGCGAATCACTGTACCGCCACGACCGCCTTTTTCCAACAATAACTTGTTGTCAAAACACGCTCTTTGAATCGCATTCGCCATGTCAATATCAGCAGGATAAGAGCCGATACGGTCAGCAGGCTTACGCTCATCGACAATCTCAATACCGGTCATCAAGCCGCGACCGCGCACGTTACCGATACAAGGAAATTCTTTGGCGATTTTTTTGAGTTCATCACGCAAGAATTCACCACGGATACGCGCATTTTCTGCCAAGTTTTTGCTGCGGATTTCATCCAATACTTGAATCGATGCCGCCATTGCAAGCTGATTGCCACGGAAAGTACCCGTGTGACCGGCTGGCGCCCATGCATCGAATTTTTTGTTGATGGCAAGTACACATAATGGCAAACCACCCCCGACCGCTTTACTCATCACCACCACGTCAGGCACGATGTCGGCATGTTCAAAAGCAAACATTTTGCCTGAGCGCGCAAACCCAGCTTGCACTTCATCCAAAATCAATACGATATCATGCTTAGCGGTCACTTCACGGATTTTTTGTAGCCATTTTTTGGGCGCAGGCACGACACCGCCTTCACCTTGAATCGCTTCTAGGATGACCGCTGCAGGTTTGACCACGCCGCTTTCAACATCTTCAATAAAGTTTTCAAAGTAGTAAGTCAGCGCATCAACACCCGCTTCACCCCCTAGACCAAGTGGGCAGCGGTATTCATGCGGATAGGGCATAAACTGTACCCCTGGCATCAAATTGCCCACTTTTTCTTTGGCAGACAAATTGCCAGTCATGGCAAGCGCGCCATGAGTCATACCGTGATAACCACCGCTAAATGCGATAACGTTGTCACGCCCTGTATAAGTTTTTGCTAATTTAATCGCCGCTTCTGTACCATCAGCACCGGTCGGACCGCAAAATTGCAATACAAAATCTTTTGGGAAAAAAGACAGCAAGGATTCGGTAAATGCATCTTTGACAGGGGTAGTGATATCTAGGGTGTGCAGTGGCAGACCACTTTCTAACACATCATATAAGGCTTGTTTGACGGCTGGGTGGTTGTGACCCAAGGCTAATGTACCAGCACCGGCTAGGCAATCAAGGTAATCATTGCCTTCAACATCGGTGACCCAAATACCTTGGGCTTTGGCAATGGCTAGCGGTAGTTTGCGGGGATAACTACGAACATTAGATTCCATCGTGTTTTGACGAGTTAAGTAATATTCGTTAGTGGCATGAGAAATAGGGTGTACAGGGGTGTGAACGCTCATATCGGATTACCATCTCAGATAAGGGTTTAAGAAAATTTGCTTGTGGCTATCTTTCTCGAACTTGTGAATAACATATCAGTCAGGATGACTGACACCAAAACAAAAACGTTATACCGCAAAACCCCAAAATGCCATGACACTGCACCCAAGACCTAACAATATAACGTTCAAAATTTATGGGGGCATAATACCCTTTTTTTGTGAAAAATACAGTCTTTTTTGCAAAAAATCGGCTCAATCTTTCAAATTGATAACACAGGCTGTATTTTGCGATAACAGAGGTAAAAAATCATGGCAAGCGGTGAGCAAGGTGAGTAATGAGCGGCACAACACTACGAAGAAGTGGGGAAGGTCTGACAATCGTTGACAGTCTATGCGGTATATAAAACTCTGCAGTCACAATTTTAGTCACGATAATGATAAAAAAATTACCTAGTTAATACCATGTTAATAAATTGTTTGGTACAAAATAGGCGAGTGTCAACAAGGCTAACAACATCCAAGCTTATACCATCAAAATTTTATAAAAGCTAAATTGCTTATTGAGACTTTTACACGGATAAACATACAAAAGCTGATTAAAAAAATAAAATAAAATAAAATCAATTACCTAGCAAAATAGACTGGCAAAAAAACTAGTAAAAAAATTAGCAAAAGAAACTGCCAAAAAAAAATTGCCAAAAAAACGGGATGGCTACATACGCAAAAATAACAAACCCTTCTAATGTTAGTATCGTCCTTGCGTAGGCAAGGCGTAGCGAATTTTTAGAAATGAGTTTGATAACATGCGTTAATCTTAGATAAGACACTTAAAAATAAATCCATAACAACTAGACGAGAAGCAACTTTATGCCACAATCCTTAACACTTACTATCAATCAGCAACAACACACGTTGACGAATCTAGATGTACGCACCACGGTGCTAGATGTCTGTCGCAATCATCTTGGCTTGACAGGCAGCAAAAAAGGCTGTGACCACGGTCAGTGTGGCGCGTGCACCATGCTGATTAACGGTCAGCGGGTCAACAGCTGTCTAACCCTGGCAGTCATGCACGAAGGCGATAGCATCGAAACCATTGAAGGCATTGGCTCACCTGAGGCGCTTGACCCGATTCAACAAGCGTTTTTGGAACATGACGCCTTTCAATGTGGTTATTGTACCCCTGGGCAAATTTGCTCGACCAAAGCGATGATTGAAGAGCTACGCCAAAACTGGGCAAGTCATGTGTCGGATGATTTGATGCAGCCTTTATCAAGCGATACAGCACAATTTAAACAACAATTAGATAAAGAAATCTCTGAGCGTATGAGTGGCAATATTTGTCGCTGCTCGGCATACCCCAACATCGTGCGAGCGATTAAACAGGTATTACAAGAAACCGGTTTTTCGGCAGAGACAGATAACGTAACCACTCAGACAGCAGCTACTCAGGCTACAGGAGTGTCGCTATGAAAACTTTTGATTATCAGCGCGCCAACTCGGTGGATGACGCCATCAAAATAGCCACGTTAACTGAGGGGGATTTGGCTGAGGTGCAGCGTCCGTTTTTTATCGCTGGGGGTACCAATTTACTTGATTTGATGAAACTCGAAATCGAACAGCCAACACAGCTGATTGATATTTCACGTTTGCCGCTTAATACAATTGAAGCCACGCCAGAAGGTGGGTTAAAAATCGGCGCTATGGTCAGTAATAGTGAATTAGCGGCTCACCCTGTTATTCGTCAAGATTATGCGGTGCTTGCCCGTGCCTTGTTGTCGGGTGCATCGCCGCAACTGCGTAACAAAGCCAGTACCGGTGGCAATCTACTACAGCGCACCCGTTGTTATTATTTTTATCAGCCCGATAGTCCGTGTAATAAGCGTGAGCCCAATTCTGGCTGCGGGGCAAAGGCAGGTCTTCATCAGAACTTAGCAATTTTAGGCACAAGCGAGCAGTGTATTGCCACCCATCCATCAGATATGGCGGTGGCAATGCGATTACTCGATGCCGTCATTGTTATCCAGCAACCCGACGGACAAACCCGCCAAGTGCCTATCGCTGAATTTTATCGCTTACCTGAGCAAACCCCCCATATCGAAACTTGCTTAAATCTAGGTGATTTGATTACCCATATCATTCTACCGCCACCCTTAAAAGGCGTGCATAGCTATGACAAAGTGCGTGACCGTGCGTCGTATGCCTTTGCTTTAGTGTCCGTCGCTGCCGTGATTGAGCATGATAATGATACACTCACCAATGTGCGACTAGCATTTGGCGGTATTGGCAGTCAGCCTTGGCGAAATGAAGAGATTGAAAAAATACTGATTGGTAGCACGGGCGATGCCGTGAGTATTGAGCTTGCCGTAGCGACCCTATTTAAAGAAGCAAAAACCGATGAACAAACCGAGTACAAGACCGTGTTAGTACAGCGTCTTTTACACCATGTTGTGCAACGAGCATTACAACAACCCAATCAATCAAGTCCTTTAAGTAGTGGAGTGAGTGCATGAGCCTAACACAAATTTTTGGCGAATCGCCCCTTGAAAAAAAACTGACCATGGACAAGCCTATCGAGTCACGACTAGATACGACCGATAGCAAACTCGTTGGCAAACCACTGAGCCGTATCGAAGGACACCTAAAAGTCGCAGGCAAAGCCACATATACTGCTGAGCACCAATTTGACGACTTGTGTCATGGGGTGATGGTCGGCGCAACCATTGGTAAAGGCAAGGTAAAAAAAGTACATAAAGATACCGCCTTACAAGTTGCAGGTGTGATTGGGGTGTTTCATGACCCCCTGTTTTTACGCAACCCGCAACAAGGCGGTGTCAAAATGGCACCTGTGCAAGGGGCAAGTGAGGTTTTTTATCATGGACAGCCGATTGCTTTGGTGGTCGCAGAAACCCTAGAGGCAGCTCAAGAAGGCGCGAAGGCGTTACAAATTGACTATGAAAATGATGAAAAACACGGGCATTTTGACTTTAACAAGCAAAAAAAGCATACCCAGTTTATTGATTGGGTAACCGATAAAAGTGACGACATTGGCAAGCCTGAAAAAACGCTTGAGCAAGCAGAAGTCAAAGTCGATGTGACTTATACCACACCTAGCCAAAGTAACATGCCGATGGAACCGCACAGTTCGTTGGCGCGTTGGTTTGAGGGTAAGCTAACCCTTCATACTTCTAACCAAATGCTTGCCTCTTCCAAAATACAACTTGCCAGAGCCTTAGATATACCGGAAGACGATGTCCGTTTGCTATCGCCCTATGTTGGTGGCGGGTTTGGCTCAAAACTGGGTATTTCGCCAGAGTCAGTGATGGCAGCCATTGCGGCTAAAGACTTAAAACGCCCGGTACTTGTGAACATGACCCGACCGCAAGTCATGGAAACTACCGTCAGACGCACCAACACCGAACAACGGGTGGCATTGGGGGCGGATAAAGATGGTAAAATCCATACTATTATTCATAATAGCATTGTCACCAATTTACCGTCAGAAACGTTTTTTGAGCCAGTGGCGGTTTCTACCCACTTTTTATATGGCGGTGACAATCGCCAAATCAAATACGAAATGGCGCGCATGAATTTTACCTTAACAGGTTCTATGCGTGCTCCTGGCGAAGCGGTGGGTCAGTTGGCGCTCGAATGTGCCATGGACGAACTGGCGCATGCACTAAATCTGTGCCCCATCGAACTGCGAAAACGCAATGAACCTAGCGAAGACCCAAGTAAAAAAATTCCTTACAGCACCCGAAAATTGCTGGCGTGTATGGAGCAAGGGGCAAAAGCCTTTGGATGGGATGAACGCCCACAAACGCCCGCGAGTCGCCTTGATGGCGATTGGCTGATTGGCTATGGGATGGCGTGCGCGGCGCGTAGCAACGAATTAAAACCCTCGCAAGCCCGTGTGAGCCTGTTGCCCTCTGACAAACCGCTTGGGGTCATGGCTCGTATCGAAACTGACATGACTGATATCGGTACAGGTAGCTATACTATTTTTGCGCAAGTGGTTGCCGATATGCTGGGCTTACCGATTGACCATGTCGAGGTCAAACTTGGCGATACCGATCTGCCTCCTGCTGCAGGGTCAGGTGGTAGCTGGGGAGCATCAAGCGCTGGTAGTTCTATTTATCTGGCGTGTGAAGCGCTACGAGAAAAGATTGCCCAGAGTGTGGGACTGCATGCCGATAGCATTGGCTTTAAACAAGGCAATCTATATAGACAATTTGAGCATGCCCCTAGCTTAGCTGAAAAAATTGGCGAAAAAATTAACCACACGTTAACCGATACGTTGGATAAACTAGCAGAAAAAACCGGGCTTAGTTCTGAGGTCTCTGTGAACCACCAAGATAATGTACTCGATTGGGAACAAGTCGATACCCAGTTACCGCTGAGCAGTTTTTTGCAGCAATATGCCCCTCACGGCTTGGTAGCTAATGGTGAAATCGAACCTGGTAAAACTAAAAAAGAGTACCGTCATGCAGGCTATGGCGCACAGTTCGCTGAAGTCGCGGTACACCGGGTAACCGGTGAAATTCGGGTTCGCCGTATGCAAGGCACATTTGCCGCAGGGCGTATCTTAAATGAAAAAACAGCGCGCTCGCAGTGCTTTGGTGGTATGGTGTTTGGTATAGGGGCAGCCTTGATGGAGCAAATTCACCATGACAAACGTGACGGTCGTCTGTGTAATCACGATTTAGCTGAATATCAAGTGTGTGTGAATGCCGATGTGCCTGACTTAGAGGTAATAATGTTACCCGAAACTGACCCCTATGCCAATCCGCTTCACAGCAAAGGCATAGGTGAATTGGCATTATCAGGGGCAGGGGCAGCCATTGCCAATGCAATTTTTAATGCCACAGGCGTTAGAGTACGAGACTACCCCATTACTTTGGATAAACTGCTGTACCAGTTGCCATTACTGTAATCGGGTACACTGTCATTTGCTATGAACCATTTGTTTGATATCTTTGATACCCTTGAGCAGTTGCCGCCCAACAGTGAAGCCGTGTTGGCCACAGTGGTGAGTGTCGAAGGGTCAGCCTATCGGCAACCTGGTGCTAGAATGTTGATTTTAGCCGATGGTCAATCCATAGGCATGGTGAGTGGCGGTTGTCTTGAAAAACACTTGGTACAGCGAGCCTTTTGGCTCACCCGACATGGGGCAACGCTCAAAACCTATCATACCGCAACCGATAGCCAGTTATCACAAGATGAGGTAATCGATGACAGTGATGAGCAGGAAGGCTTTGGGCTTGGCTGTCAAGGCGTCATTCAAGTATTATTTGAACGTCTGGTTTTGAATGAGCAATCTGTATTATTTGCTTGTTTCCAGCAATTAAAACAGACAAAACAGCCACAAAAACTAGCTACAGTTATCACCTCAAACTCAGATGACTTTGTAGTTGGACAACATCTGCCTTTGACACAGTTGTCGCAATTGGGTCAACAAGACTGGCAATTGGTTAATCAAGTCGCTGCCAGCCGTAAAAGTCGCTTTATGCTGCATGTTTATCAAAAACAAGCACAACAACTGAGCGTCTTTGTAGAAACGCTACAACCGCCGCTACAATTATTAATTTTTGGCGCTGGGCAAGATTGTTTACCCTTGATGACCATGGCAAATTTGCAAGGCTGGCAGGTGACGGTGATTGATAGTCGTTTGGATGTGATTGCCCGTTATCGCGGGCAGACTCATACCAATTTTGTGCAGATTGCCCTTGATGAGGCTGAGTCTGTGCAGACTTTTTTTGAGTCACCGCAGCCGACCGCTGTGGTGATAATGACCCATAGTTTGAGTCAAGATAGAGTATGGCTCAGCCAAGCCTCTAAAGCCCAAAACTCGCCTTTTTTTATTGGGCAATTAGGGCCGAAATATCGCACTGAGCAGTTGCTTAGTGCGATTGACGATGATTATCAATGGGTGAAATCTGCTAATTTGTTCTATCCTGTGGGTTTAGCACTCGGTGGGGATACGCCCGAAGCGGTGGCTTTATCTATCACTGCCCAAATTCAACAGGTATATCATGAGCGTCACGCCTAGCAATTTAACCGTGGTGATTTTGGCGGCAGGATTGAGCCAACGTCTTGGTTTTGCCAAACAGCTGATTGTAAAAAATCATCAAACCTTGCTGGCTGAAAAAATTCAACTGGCACGCCAATTGCAGCCTTATCAAGTGTTGGTGGTTTTGCCAAAGCTTGATAACCCAATATCTAAAGCGTTATACAACGAAGTTGCACCATTTGACGTCAAAGTCGTCGATAATCCCACGCCGCAAACAGGGATGGCGCAATCGATTCAGTATGCAATGACAATATTACAACAACAGTCAGTAAGTGCTGCGAGGCGGATTTTGTTTCTGACTGTTGACCAAGTGGCACTAACCCTCGATGATTTGACGCTATTAAGCCAAAATGTTGAGGACAATCAGCTGATTGTGAGTGAGTATGGTAACAATAATCAACCAATTTGGGGGATTCCCGTCAATTTACCTTGGGGTTTTTTGCGAGCATTTGGTCATCAGTTGCAAGGCGATAAAGGTTTTCGGGCGTTATGGCAACACCAAACCGCTATCGTTTCGCCCACCGACGGTACGGTTTATCAGCTTTATCCGATACCGCTGCCGCATTTAGGCCAAGATATTGATACCTTAGAACAATTTGAGCAGCTAAAAACAGCCTATCAGCTTTTGCAGCCGACCAAACATTTTAATTGAGATAATGATGATTTCTGTCAATGAACTAAAACAAGCGATTAATAAGCGCCTAGAGAACTATTTAACGTCGCGTCTGGGCGAGGTAAATATCATAACAGTGGGTTTATTGGAGGCGCAAAACCACATTTTAGCCCAAGATATTGCCGCATCCTTTGATATTCCCCGCCAAAATCTATCAGCTATGGATGGTTTTGCGATAGCTACGGGTAGCTATCTTGACCACGATAGCCAACTTGAAATCATCGGTGAATCGGGGGCAGGTAAACCTTTTAACGGTCGTTTGCGACCCAATCAAGGCGTGCGAATTTTTACCGGCGCGGTGGTGCCAAATGACTGCGACACGGTGGTGATGCAGGAAGACACCAACCTTAGCGACATTCAGCCCAGTTTGGATAACAGCCATGCCTATCACATTCGCTTGACCCAAACTGCTAAAGTGGGTGCAAATATTCGCCGCCAAGGCGAGGAAGTACAAGCAGGCGAAACTGTTTTAACGATTGGAAAACGCCTAAACCCCAGTGATATCAGCTTACTTGCCAATTTAGGCGTGGATAGCGTGCAGGTATTTCAGCCACTCACGGTTGGTATTATTGCCACCGGCGATGAGCTGGTCGACGTGGGACAGCCGCTGGCAACGCTTGCCCAAATTTATAATTCCAACACGCCCACGCTAAAAGCGTTATTAAAGCAGTTGCCGATTGCGATTCAAGATTATGGCATTGTCCCTGACAACCTTGAGACTACTCGCCGCACTGTTCAGCAAGCGATAGCCGAATGTGATGTAATTATTTCTACGGCGGGTGTATCGGTGGGCGATTATGATTTTTTAACCCAAGTCATTCAGGCGCTTGGCAAAATTCACCATTACAAAGTGGCGATGAAACCAGGTAAACCTTTTATATTTGGGGAATTTGAGCAAGATAAAAAAACGGTCATGTATTTTGGGTTACCCGGCAATCCGCTATCTACCGTGGTGTGCTGCCTTAATTTTGTCCAACCTGCGCTGTGGCAACTATCGGGCGCGATACCATCAGACATCCCAAAACCGCTGCAATTGTTTGCCAAAACCACCCACGACATCAAAAAGCGAGCAGGACGCCAAGATTATCAGCGAGCGGTTTTTTGCCAAAATGAAGACGGCAGTTTTAGTGTCACTCCTTTATCTGCCCAAGACTCCCACCGTGTAAAACAGCTTAGCCACGCCAATTGCTTGCTTGTATTACCCAAAGATAATGCAGGGGTAAAAGCAGGCGAAATAGTGACAGTGCAGCCGTTTAGTTGGAATTTTAGCTGACGATGACTCCGCAACCTTCTTCATTAAATTTGGTGGACAATTTCCATCGCCAGTTAAGCTATTTACGCCTGTCGATTACCGATTTTTGTAACTTTCGCTGTCACTACTGTCTGCCCGATGGCTATACTGCCAACGCGGGTAAACGCCCTGACAACGAGCTTTCTGTATCCGAAATCGATGTTTTAATACAAGCCTTTGCCAAACTAGGTACCACCAAAGTGCGGCTGACGGGGGGTGAGCCATCGATTCGACAAGATTTACCGCGCATCATCGAACTTGCCAAACAGACCCAAGGCATCCAAACAGTGGCGGTTAGCTCCAATGGCTATCGCCTTGCCAAGCATTTATCCGATTGGCAAACGGCAGGGCTAAATCAGCTTAACATCAGTATCGACAGCTTTGACCCCACCATTTTTAAACAAATCACCGGCTTTGATATATTGCCAACGCTGCTAAAAGACATAGATAAATTGCTAGCAACCACCGATATTAAGCTAAAACTTAATGGTATTTTGATGGCAGACACCGCTTTTGATAACTTGCAATCCGTGTTAAGTTTTGTCAAAAATCGCCCTGTCACTTACCGTTTTATTGAGTTTATGCAAACTTCGGATAATAAAGCTTTGTTTTTTGCCCAACATAGCAGTGGTCAGCGTATCAAAGATTTTTTGCTAGAAAATGGTTGGCAATCCCAACGCCGAGCAAGCGATGCAGGCCCTGCGATTGAATATCGCCATGCCGATTATGTCGGTGGCATTGGGCTGATTGAGCCTTACGCCCCGCAGTTCTGCGACAGTTGTAATCGGCTGCGAGTGAGTAGCCAAGGCAAAGTACATTTGTGTTTGTTTGATAATGGCAGTTATGATGTGCGAGCGTTTTTGGCAAATGGCGATGTCGATGGATTGGTTCATGCCTTGCAAAGGTTAATGCCGATTAAGCCCGAGCATCATTTACTCAAGCAAAACGACAGTGGTATCATGGCGAATTTGTCGATGATTGGCGGCTAATCGATGGCGGGTTTTTTGAAAATATAAAATAGGCAAATTTAAGAAAAATTGACTCATTCAAGCGCAGCTTGATAAGCGTACACGTCGCTATAATGTTGTGCCACATTTGAGGGGTGAAAATCCAAAACATGACAACACAATTAACTCCCTTAGACCTGACACATTTAGACGCACACGGCGATATCGCCATGGTCGATGTATCGGGCAAAACAATAACCCAACGCAGCGCCACCGCCGTAGGGCAAGTCATTTTCCCTAGCAACAGTTACCAAGTGATAAAATCTGCCGACGGCATCACCAAAAAAGGCTCAATCACCCAGACCGCGCATATCGCAGGGGTCATGGCAAGCAAACGCACCCACGAGCTGATTCCGCTTTGCCACCAGCTGCCACTTGATGGGGTAAAAATCGGCTTTGAGTATGATGATAACAACTGCTCAATCCACGTCACTGCCACCGTCAAAGTCACCCACAAAACAGGCGTGGAAATGGAAGCCTTAACCGCTGTGTCGGTGGCTTGCCTAACGATTTACGACATGACCAAAGCATTATCTCACGACATCACCATTAGCGATATCAAGCTACTCACCAAAACAGGGGGCAAATCCGACTATGCCAACACCTAGCACGTCTGAGAAAAATTTAGCCATCTTATACTTTGCAAGCCTTGCTGAACAAGCAGGGAAAGACGAAGAAACGATCCGCTTTGACGGTGATAACTTGACCGAGCTTTACCAAACGTTAAGCGCACACTACGGGTTTAAACTCGCCCAAACCAAACTTGCTGTGGCAATCAATCACCATATTACCAACTGGCAAACGCCGCTTCAAGATGGTGATATCGTCGCCTTTATTCCGCCTGTGGCAGGTGGTTGAATATCACGTACGCCCTTTAAACAATATAGAGAAAACCATGAATGCATTGCATAAAGGCTCATCCACCATTAGCATCAGTGAAGACCAAGCCTACCAAACCGTGATTACCAGCGGCTTTGCATTGACTGACCGAGCCATTGACGATAGACGGCTTAAACACGCCTTAATGAGCGATACTTGTGGGGCGTTAGCGACATTTGAAGGCTGGGTGCGTAACCACAATAACGCTCGCCCTGTTAGCAAACTCACTTACTACGGCTACGAGCAACTGGCACTCAATCAAGGCAAAAAACTGATTGAACAAGCCAAAGCCCAGTTTGACATCGAAAACGCCATTGCCATACACCGTATTGGCGACCTTGCGATTGGTGAGATGGCGGTGTGGATTGGGGTAGTGGCTGCCCACCGTTATCCTGCATTTGATGCGTGTCGTTGGCTACTAGATGCGATTAAAGCGGATATTCCTGTGTGGAAACAAGAATTTTATGCCGACAGCACTGAGAGTCTGTGGCTTTCTAATAATGGTTAATAAGCAATGACAACTACCGTATTAAGCGTGCTGTTTTTTATTTCTGCCTTGCTCTATTCATCAGTCGGGCATGGTGGCGCATCGGGTTATCTAGCGATGATGGGGTTAGTCGGCGTTGCGCCAAGTATGATGAAACCTACCGCACTATGTCTCAATATTTTGGTGTCAATCATTGCGTTTTGGCGATTTTATTCTGCAAAAAACTTTTCTTGGCAAATTTTTATTCCCCTTGCTATTGCCGCGGTGCCGATGGCGTTTATCGGGGGAATGACCCATTTGCCCAGTCATTTATATAAGCCGATTGTTGGGATGGTACTGATTTTTTCGGCTATTTATTCATTTATCTTTGCCAAAAAACTCACCAGCGAGCAACCATTAAAACAGGTGTCAAAATGGCTTTTGGCAATCGTGGGGGCGGTTTTAGGGTTGCTGTCGGGATTGACGGGGGTGGGCGGTGGTGTGTTTTTAAGTCCAATTTTATTGTTTAACCGTTGGGCAAGTCCTAAAGTTGTTGCAGGCGTAGCGTCGGGGTTTATTTTGGTGAATTCAATTTCAGGCTTGTTTGGTGTGTTATCGACAGGGGCAAAACTGCCAAATCAACTACCAATCTGGCTTGTAGCGGTTTGTGTAGGGGGTTTTATCGGCGCAACTTATGGTAGCAAACGCCTTGCTGACCCCATGCTCAATAAATTATTATCTCTGGTATTAGTGATTGCAGGGCTGAAAATGCTGGCAAATTTTTAACGCTTAGGTAGATACCAACCGATGCATCTAGTACCAACCTAAAAAATGCGATGAATTGCAATATCCAATCATTTCAAAGCTTAAGCTATAAAAAAAACCCATTGCAGGAGGTGAGCAATGGGCTGAGGAAAAGCACAGGTAAGTGTTAAAAGTCTGAAAATGAACGCGGTTTATCAAAATTGTCAAATCAGTATATGATAAAAAATTGATAAAAAAATTCGCAAATTAATACGTTATGACTGATGAGTTGGGTACAAAGCATTCAAATTTCAATAAACCTGACAACAGCAAAATTTGCTAATAGCGAAATAAGTCTTATTGTTATTATTATTTCGTTGTCGGACGTTATGATATCAATAAAAGTCTAAATTTTTGACTGTCTAATTACACCCTGTTACTTTTGAAGTGTTTTTTATACAATGACATATTTGGTAAAAAATACCATGAAATCAATAAGGTAAAGTGGCTTGATTGTTGAAAAATATGACAAAAATGAGCATTATGGGCAAAAAATAATGACATTACTTTGAGAACCGTTATAATTATTTCAACTAAAATTAGCGTTACGCCGCGCCTTACAATAAGAATGAACGAAAAATCCCATGACCGATAAGCCAGTGACCGACGAGACAGCCAAATCCTCTGTTGCCTCGGGCAGTATTTTTAACTTGCCCAACAACTTGACCATCGCGCGCATCGTGATGATTCCGCTGTTTGTGGCGATTGCTTATTGGCCACCTGCGATGGGGATTGGGCAGAGCGCCATTAGTGACAATGTGATTGCCAACATCGGTATGTATCAGTTTAGCGATAGTTTACTGCGCCACTTTTTATTGACGGCTGTATTTATTTTGGCGGCAATTACCGATTGGTTAGATGGCTACTTTGCCCGCAAGCTTAATATGACATCGGCATTTGGGCGGTTTCTTGACCCTGTGGCGGATAAACTGATGGTTGCTGCCGCGTTAATTATTTTGGTGCAGTGGCATCCTGATATTGTCATGGCGATTTCAGCGATTGTTATTATTTCAAGGGAGATTGCCGTCTCAGCCTTGCGTGAGTGGATGGCAGAACTGGGCAATCGTACTAGCGTTGCTGTGTCATATGTGGGCAAGATGAAAACCACTTTTCAAATGGTGGCAATTACAGTGTTACTGCTCAATTGGGAATCACTTGAGATGACGGGGTATTTACTATTGGTCATTTCAGTGGTATTGACGTTATGGTCAATGTTTATTTATCTAAAAGCGGCATGGCCCTATCTAAAACAGCCCTAATTGATGACTTTAAAAAAAGCTGATAACGTTAACAAAAGCTGATGACGTTAAAAAAATGGATTATTCTAAAAAATTCTTAGCTAAAAATTTACCATAAAAAACCCCAGTCAAAAAACTGGGGTGATATTTTTTTAAAGCCAATAATTAAAAGGTCACTGAATGATTTTCACCCATATTTTCTGCAGTTTTACCTTCTTGGACAGCCGCTGATACCATTTTAAACATATCCACCACTGTGTTACCGCTTAACCAATACTGCGCACCATTACATTCAATACAAATCACTTGTACGTTAGGATCTTCTTTACCTTTTTCATAGAACGCTGCATAAATTGGGCTCCAAAGCTCATCTAGTTTGGCTTTGTCATTAACCAGTTTAGCCGTACCATTGATAGAAACAAAATCTTTTTGGTCGCTTGAGGTATAAGATAAGTTGACTTGTGGGTTTTTTTCCAAGTCTTTGATGGTTTCTGATTTGCGATCGCCGATGAACCAAATTTTACCATTTTCTAATTCATTTTTATTGGTGGTCATTGGGCACGCATGTAAATGTTTTTCGTCTGCAGTAATGGTGGTCATCATTGCATATTTGACGCCTTTAATTACTTTATTAATATTTTCAATATGTTGCTCTTTGGTGAGATCTGCCATGAGAATGTCCCTGTCATTATATGGTTATTATACGTCTCAAAGTTAATGCTAAAAAATTTATTACTAACTTGCAAAAAAGTTACGTTAAAACTGGGTTAAAGTCGTTAACTTGGATGATAATATCGGCTTTGGTTGTTTAAGTCTGTCGAAAAGCTGCAAATAAATGGTATAAAACCGTTAACGATGTTATCGCAAGGTAACGCAATTGAAAGGCACTTTAGAAAAAACACATCGTGAAATGACAGTCTATCACCATCAAGACAAGTGATACGCCCATGGGTTTAATGCTATAATAACCGCAAATTTTTCTGTTATTTTCCCAACTTTTCCCGAAGCAAGCGGAACTTTCTATGACTATCATCGCTGGACACCCATTTTTAACCGATTTTCAAACCACCAAACTGCTAAATTCCCTTAGCCAAAAAACCAATCTCAAAATCACCCACTTAAAAAGCCAGCAAGTGTATATTTTTTCTAAAGATTTGGCAGAACACGACTATAAGAAAGCGATAGATTTGCTCAATCACGGTGACGAAATCGCGCTCAATCAAGCAAGCCAAGATGACAATAAAGAGGCGCTGCAAATCATCGTTAGCCCACGTTTTGGTACAATTAGCCCTTGGGCAAGTAAAGCGACGGATATTTTTAACAATTGTGAGATAGCGATTGACCGTGTTGAGCGCTTGGTGGTGTATACGCTCATCGGCGAAAATTTGCCTGAAAAGCTCCCGCATGATATCGAGATGATGTTGTACGACCGCATGACCCAAAGCCTATTTTATGACTTGGCAAAGGCTCATCACTTATTCGATGACCACGAGCCAGCACCGCTCAACCATGTCGATGTGATGGGTAAAGGGCGTGAGGCGTTAGAGTCGGCCAACCGTGAGTTTGGTTTTGCGTTATCGAGCCAAGATATTGACTACTTGATGGATGCCTACGTTCATGTGCTAAAGCGCAATCCGACCGATGTTGAGCTCATGATGTTTGCCCAAGCCAACTCGGAGCATTGCCGCCACAAAATTTTTAATGCGCAATGGACGATTGATGGGGAAGTACAGCCAAAATCCCTATTTGGCATGATTAAAAATACCTTCGCGCAAAATCCCAACGATATTTTATCGGCGTATAAAGACAATGCCGCGGTGGTAAAAGGGCATGAAGGGCAGCGTTTTTATCCGCTATTAAACAGCGACAACAATCATTTAGCATACGATTTCCACCAAGAGCCGATTGATATTTTGATGAAAGTCGAAACCCACAATCACCCAACGGCGATTGCACCGTATGCAGGCGCGGCAACAGGCTCTGGGGGTGAAATCCGTGACGAGGGCGCGACAGGTCGTGGTGGTAAACCCAAAGCAGGCTTGGCAGGATTCCATGTGTCGCATTTGCAGCTGCCTGATATGCCAGAAAAATGGGAGCACAGCGGAAAAATCTCGACGGCTGACTACGGCAAGCCAGCGCGTATGGCGTCCGCCTTAGAAATTATGACCCAAGCACCGCTTGGTAGTGCAGCATTTTCCAATGAATTTGGTCGTCCAAATCTGGTCGGTTACTTTCGCTCATTTCAATTGGATACCTCAAAAGACCAAGATGGCAGCCAAATGCGCGGCTATCACAAACCCATTATGATTGCCGGTGGTTACGGTAATATCAAACGCAATTTGGTGGAAAAAAATCCGATTCAGCAAGGCGATTTGCTGATTGTGTTAGGCGGTCCTGCCATGCAAATCGGCTTGGGCGGTGGCGCGGCAAGTTCGGTGGATAGTGGTGAGCTTGATGAAGGCTTGGATTTTGCGTCCGTGCAACGTGACAATGCCGAGATGGAACGCCGCTGTCAAGAAGTCATTGACCGCTGTTGGGCGATGGCAGGAAACCAGCCAGATGAAGATAACAATCCGATTGTGTCGATTCATGACGTGGGCGCAGGTGGCTTATCAAACGCCATGCCCGAGCTTGTGAATGACCACGAACTTGGGGCGGTGTTAAACTTGCGTAAAGTGCCGTCGCTTGAGCATGGTATGTCGCCAATGGCGATTTGGTCAAATGAAGCCCAAGAGCGTTATGTGTTGGCAATCCGTCCACAAAGCCGTGAGCTATTTGATAGTATCTGTGAGCGTGAGCGTTGCCCGTATGCGATTTTGGGTGAAGCGACTGACGTGCGTGAGTTGGTAGTCAATGACCCACTACTCAACACCAAAGGCGACCAACAACCGGTCGATATGCCCCTACAAGTGCTACTCGGTGGCACGCCAAAAATGCAGCGTAGCTTTAGCCGTAGCACGCCAGATTTGACAGCGTTAAACCTTGATAAAGTCGATTTGGCTGAAGCGGTCAAAGACGTGCTGCGTCATCCAACGGTTGCCAGTAAATCTTTCTTAATCAGCATTGGCGATCGTTCCATCACGGGTATGGTAGTGCGTGACCAATATGTTGGACGTTACCAAGTGCCAGTGGCAGACTGTGCTGTTACCGCTTCTGCTCTCATCCCTGTGGATGGCAAGCCGATGACAGGCGAAGCCATGAGTATGGGCGAGCGTACCCCAGTTGCTTTGATTAATCCTGCCGCATCTGCGCGCCTTGCCGTTGCCGAAGCCATTACCAATATCGCAGGGGCGAATATCGCCAAGCTATCAGACATCACCTTGTCGGCGAACTGGATGGCAGCCTGTGGTGAAGACAAAGAAGACCAAGCCTTGTTTGATGCGGTGTATGCCGTGGGCGAAGCGCTTTGCCCGGCACTTGGCATTGCCATTCCTGTGGGTAAAGACAGCTTGTCGATGCGGGCGAATTGGTCAGATGAGCAAGCAAACAAGTCTGTGGTGTCACCCATGTCGCTCGTTATCACTGCCTTTGCCCCTGTGCAAGATGTCACCAAAACCCTAACCCCAGAATTGCTAACCAGCTCGGCGCTTGGCGAAACCGCTTTTTATCGCTTAGACTTATCAAAAGGTCAGTTCCGATTGGGTGGCTCAATCCTTGCCCAAACCCTAAGCCAACTGGGTGATACTTGCCCAGATTTGGATAATCCGCAAGATTTAATCAACTTTTTTGACTTTATCCAGCAAGCCAACAACCAAGGCTTAATCACCGCATATCATGACATTGGGGATGGCGGTTTGCTTGCCACCATTGCCGAGATGCAATTCACCAGTCGCCAAGGCGTGAAATTGGTATTAAGCGATGACAATTTACTCGGTCAATTATTCGCCGAAGAACTCGGTGCGGTAATTCAAGTCAAATCGGATAAGGTTGCCGAATTGCTTGAATTAGCAGAAAAAACAGGCGTCAGCGAATTATTAAGCCTAATCGGTCAAAGCACCGATGAAGACAGTTTACTCATCCAAACAGCCACGCAAAATTTACGTTTTGAGCGTAGCGAGCTTGAGCAGGAATGGAGCAAAGTGGGCTACCATATCGCCAAAAACCGTGACAACCCCGAATGCGTACAACAGGCCTTTGATTTGATTGGTGATAAATCCCATCAAGGCTTAATTGCCCAAGCCAATTATGATCTCAACCAAGCGATTGAAGCCCCGTATATCAATAGCCGCAGCACACAGCCTAAAGTCGCCATTTTGCGTGAGCAAGGCGTGAATGGTCAGCTAGAAATGGCAGCAGGCTTTAAACGCGCAGGACTAGAAGCCGTCGATGTGCATATGAGTGACTTACTCAAAGGGCGTGTCAACTTGCGTGACTTTGATGGGCTGGTGGCTTGTGGCGGCTTTAGTTATGGCGATGTGCTTGGCGCTGGCGCTGGCTGGGCAAAATCGGTACTGTTCCATGATGAACTACGCATGCAATTTGTGCGATTCTTTACCCGACCAGAAACCTTCTCGCTTGGCGTGTGTAACGGCTGTCAGATGATGAGCCAGCTTAAAGACTTGATACCAGGCGCAGAGAATTTCCCCCGTTTTATCGCCAATAAATCGGCACGCTTTGAAGCGCGCACGGTGAATGTGAAAATTGAACGTACCAAGTCGGTGCTGTTAAAAGGCATGCAAGAGAGCATTCTACCGATTGCGGTGGCACATGGCGAAGGCTTTGCGACGTTGAGCGATACCGATATCGCAGGAATGAGCGCACATGGGCAAATTGTGATGCGTTATGTGGACAGTCACGGCACAGCAACTGAGCATTATCCGCTCAATCCAAACGGCTCACCGCAAGGGGTGACAGGGATTTGTAGTACCGATGGGCGTGTGACCTTGATGATGCCACACCCAGAGCGTAATTTGATGGCGTATAACCATAGTTGGAAACCTGAAGCGTGGGATAATGATGGGGCGTGGATGCGGATGTTTAGAAATGCCCGGGCATTCTTAAGATAAAAGTTAAGATAAAAGTTAACATAGTGGATTTTTTTATAAAAGGATGGCAAAAGCTGTCCTTTTTTAATGACCTAACCCGACTTAATTAATAAAGGCTGTCACGGTGAAAGTTTTGGCTCGGTCAAAAACTAGCAACAATTTACAAACAATACACGATAACAAGGGAAAGGTATATGTTATAATAACTTAATCCTACATAGACTAAGTTAAGTTTCATTAACAATGTTTTGTAAGCCCACACAGCTCTTATAATGTATCGAGGAAAATCCCATGAATAGCAAACTTTTAGCCACTGCCGCTATCACAGCGTTGTTAGCCACACAATTTGCCAATGCAGAATTGGTTATCTCGCAAAACGGTGAAACGCAAAAAGTTGGTGAAACCGCGGCTCAACCTGCAGCGGTCACAAAAGCGCCTAAAACCGCCAAAGTAGAAAAAGTTAAGCCAAGCAACAGCACCAGCTACAAATTAGACCCAAACCACGCCAATGTACGTTTTGCGATTGACCACTTCGGTACAACGACCAACCAAGGTGGTTTCTACGGTGTAACGGGTGACTTGAACTACAACCCAGCCAAAAATACAGGCAGCATCAATGTTGATATTCCTGTCAATAACCTTGACACGGGTAACGAACATTTTACCAACCATTTAAAATCAGCTGAATTCTTTAACGCTGAAAAATACCCAACGGCTAATTTTAAATCAACCAAATTCCATTTCAAAAATGGCAAAGTAACGAAAGTTGACGGTAACTTGACGCTATTGGGCAAAACCAATCCAGTCAGTCTAAAAGCCACTAGATTTAACTGCTATAACAGCCCAATGATGAAAAATGCGCAAGTATGTGGCGGTGATTTTGAGACTACCATTGACCGCACCAAATGGGGCATGGATACCTATGTCAAAATGGGTTTTGCTAAAGACGTCAAACTCAACATCCAAGTTGAAGCGGTACAACAATAATTTTTTAGCAAACAATGAAAGTAATCAAAAAGATCAGCGTTGGCTGGTCTTTTTTTATGGCACGCTGATTGCAAATTTTTAACTATTCAATTTTTAACTATTCAATTTTTAGCTATTCGATTTTTAACTATTCTAAGCCGCTAAGTTGGCTTTAATAAGTCTGTGGTTTGATACAAAACCATACAGCACTATACAAAACGTAAATTTACAGTATCCGCACATAGCTTCATAATTTTCAAAAACCTAAACATTACTTTATTTAATTTATTTTTGAGGAAAACTTATGAAACCATTCAATACCACAGTAAAAAACACCTTATTAGCCGCAGCCTTGGTGGTGGGTTCTGCTAATTTGACCGGTTGTGGTTATAACTCTATGCAAGCGCAAGATGAGCAAATCAACGCCTCATGGTCAGAAGTAGTCAACCAATACCAGCGACGTGCTGACTTGATTCCAAACTTGGTGAAAGTCGTTGAGCGTTATGCCCAGCACGAACAAGCGACCTTAACCCAAGTCACACAAGCTCGTTCTCAAGCGACGACTATCAATGTGAGTGCCGATGTACTCAATGACCCAGCGGCTTTTCAACGCTATCAACAAGCGCAAGATCAATTGGGCAGTGCGTTATCGCGCTTAATGGCAGTGTCAGAGCGCTATCCTGATCTAAAAGCGGACAAACAATTCCAAGAATTGCAAGCACAGCTTGAAGGCACCGAAAACCGCATTACCGTGGCACGTGGTCGTTATATCCAAGATGTTCAAACTTATAACACTACCGTACGCCAATTCCCAACCAATGTCACCGCAAAAGTGTTTGGTATGCATACCCGTCCAAACTTTACCGTAGCCAATGAGGCGCAAATCTCAACTGCACCAACCGTTGATTTTGGCAATAACAATACCAATACCGCAAATGCGGGCGGTCAGCCAGTGCAAAACAATGGGAACACAGCCAATGCCGGTGGTCAGCCTGTCAATAATTCGGCTACCGCAACAGCGAAACCTTAATTCACCATTGTTAATGTTAACTGTATAGTTAAAGTTTGAGAGTTAAGAAGATTTTTTTAAATAGTCTGCTATCAGTCGGTGGCAAGCTCATTGAATAAGATTTGCATAAATTGTCAGACTAATTTTTTAATTTTTTAAAATAGTTGTTGAATTGACTACATCATAATAAAAAAATTGCATACTTTGAGGAAACACAGGTGTCATTGAATATTGTACAGACACAGCCCAATTTACAGAACTCCCATAAACAGCCGCAAAAATTGTCGTCTCGTTTGTTAGCCAAGCGGTTGGTAGTGAGTACGTTTACTGTACTGTCTATGAGCATTGGGCTTGCGATGCCTATCGCAGCCGTTGCAGAAACCGCCACAGCGACAGCCAATTCCGCAACCCTTAGCGCTAAGCCCACATTACAAGATCATAGTGTTGAGGACATGGTTGCGATTGCCAAAACCGCACAAACCAATGAAGCGCTCAATGATGCTGTACTCAATAATGATGCAATTAAAGAGACGTTAGGCAATGATGCACTGCCGATACCAGGGGTCAATACTCAAGCAACTGGCAATCGAACAAATAGCAATCAGGCAACAGCTACCGCTAATGCCCAGACGACTACGACACCTAAACAGTCAACCCAAGCCCCTATTGCCGCTGACAAATTAATCCTAAATAATCCTGTCATAGATGAAGCAAAAATTTTATCTGCCATTGACAAACAAGCGATTGAAACCAAACTGCGTAGTCTTAATGACCGCGGTTTGGCGCAAGCAGCCGTGGTCATTGTACCAACCACCAATGGCGAGGATATTTTTGACTATTCAATGAAAGTTGCTGATCGCTGGAAACTGGGCAAAAAAGACACCGATCAAGGTCTGTTGATGGTTGTTGCTGTCAATGACCGTAAAATGTACATTTTAACGGGCTATGGTCTTGAAGGTACCATTCCTGATGCCGTCGCTAAACGCATTATTAGCGATGACATAACCCCAAGATTTAAACAAGGCGATTATGCCGGTGGTATCACGGCGGGAATTAATCGCATTGAAGAACGCTTGACAACCGATCCGGCTATTTTAAAGCAAGCAGATGCCAATCGAGTCAATACCAATGCCAATAGCAATGCTCAGTCAAATCAAGAGGGCGGAATACCGCTTATCTTCCTAGGCTTTTTTGGCTTTGTCGCTGGTATGATTTTGACCAGTATATTAGGGCGCTTTTTTGGTTCGATTGCTACGGCAGGTGGCATTGTAACGCTTGGTACAATCTTTGGTGCAGGGTTACTAGGCAGTATATTTGTGGCATTTATTGTCTTTTTATTTTTGCTATTTCGAGGTGGCGGTGGTGGTCGCGGTGGCAGAGGCGGCGGTGGGGTTGTCTTCCTACCGGGTGGCGGATTTGGTGGAGGCGGTTTTGGCGGCGGTGGATTTGGTGGTGGTGGCTTTGGTGGCGGCGGTGGTGGCTTTGGCGGTGGTGGCGCTGGGGGCGATTGGTAATCAATAGTCAGTAATCGGCTAGTTATTAAAAATTATTTTAAATTTACCCCTTATCATCAACTATATACTTCATTATTTTTTATGGAATTTTCATGAGCACAAATGACCCAATAACAGCAACGAATGGTGCCAACGAAGAAACCATTGCTTACACCTCGCCGATGGCGACAGTGACTTCCACTGTGCCAAGTTGGGCCAGATGGTGGCGTCAAGTTGCGTTTATATCTAGCCTGCACAATCGGTGGTTAACGCCTACTGCCCAACAACAGCTAAATCAAGCAATTACCGAAGCTGAGCAAGGGCATCGCGGCGAAGTGGTGCTAGTGATTGAGAATCATTTGCCCATTTCGTCCGCTCGGCTACAAAACAGCCGAGACAGAGCAATCGGAGTTTTTGGGGATTATCGCGTCTGGGATACGCAGGATAATACTGGGGTGTTGGTGTATCTTAATATCTGTGAGCGGCGTCTGGAGATTGTCGCTGATAGAGGCATTAATAGCCATGTGATGCCAACCATGTGGCAAGCGATGTGCGACAAAGCTATCGAAGGTATTAAAGCCAATCGACACATCGATAGCTTGGTTGCACTATTGGGCGATGTGGGGCAATTGCTTCGTCAATATTACCAATTAGACAATGACCCAAACGGCAACGAAATCGCTGACAAGATGATTTTCATAAAGTAGTTTTAAACTTAATTAGTATAGTGCGATGATGTAATCCTACCAAAAGCGATGTTACCCATCGCTTTTTTTATTGCTCAGCTTTTAAGACCCAACAGTAAGCGGGTAAATTTCAAAAACTTGGGTATCAAAAATTATTAAGGATTATCTTTGCGGTGCTAAAAAATTGCATTAAGGCTAGATAAAAGAATCGACAAATTTTGCTAGGCGAAATGATAAAATTTTACATATAATGAAACCGACATACCGCCACTCAGCTTGTTAGACAATTAGGCAATTAGACCAGTCGTCATGTTAGCGATAAATCATTACTTATAAAAATTTTGAGGGAATCCCATGCCAACGCTCACCAATAATATTCCTGATAGTATCGGTCAATTTTATCTCGGTCAAGACGTGTACCCAGAGTCTACACAAGGTCAAGCAACCCTATATGATGCAGCTGACTTAACAACCCACGCGGTGATTATCGGGATGACGGGCTCGGGTAAGACGGGTTTGGGGATTAGCTTACTGGAAGAAGCTGCGCTTGATAATATTCCGGTGATTGCGATTGACCCCAAAGGTGATTTGGGCAATTTGGCATTGACGTTTCCAAATTTGGCAGCCAGTGACTTTGAGCCATGGATTGATAGCGGCATGGCAAGTCAAGCGGGTATGAGCGTGGCAGAGTTTGCCAAGAAAACCGCAGACAACTGGCAACAAGGGCTTGGCAACAGTTTTCAAACCCCGGAGCGTGTGCAAGCACTCAAAGCCGCCAATCGCGTTAGCGTCTATACCCCAGGTAGCGAGAATGGCTTACCGATTGCCCTACTTGGCAATCTCGTGCCGCCGCCCGATAGTGTCAAAAATGATGGCGAAAGCTATGCTGAGTATATCGATGCGACAGTGTCGGCACTGTTGGGGCTATTAAAAGTTGATGGGGATAACCTTGCGCCAGAGCATGTGTTTTTGGCACAGCTACTTAAAAACGCCTGGGATAACAACCAAACTTTAACCTTGGTGGATTTGATTACCCAAATCCAAACGCCAGCGTTTGACAAAATCGGCATCCTGCCGCTGTCACAAGTATTTGCGGATAAAGACCGTGGCGCACTGGCGATGAAGCTCAATACGCTTTTGGCATCACCGAGTTTTGCCAGCTGGCTTAAAGGCATGCCGCTGGATGCTGGCGCACTGTTTTATGATAAAAACGGCAAAGCACAAACCAGTGTGCTCAATATTGCCCATCTATCCGATGATGAGCGTTTATTTTTTGTCACCTTGTTACTCACCAATTTATTGGGCTGGATGCGCCGTCAGCAAGGCACCTCGACCTTGCGGGCAATTTTGTACATGGATGAAGTGTTTGGCTATTTACCGCCGATTGGCAATCCACCGACCAAAGTATTGCTGTTAACCCTGCTAAAACAAGCGCGTGCATTTGGTTTGGGGATTGTGTTATCGACCCAAAACCCAGTGGACTTGGACTACAAAGCATTATCCAACGCGGGTACTTGGTTTATCGGACGGTTGCAGACTGCCCAAGACCGTGAACGGGTGATGGATGGCTTGCTCTCTGCCAGCGGCAGCAGTGGACTGGACAAAGCGGCGCTCAATGCGTGGTTTGATAAACTCGGTAAACGCCGATTTTTACTGCACAATGTGCATGATGCTAGCCCTGTGATTTTTAGCACCCGCTTCACGCTCAACTACCTATCAGGGCCGCTTAGCAAACAAGCCATAGCACAGCT
Organism: Moraxella sp. CTOTU47579; assembly: GCF_032004885.1. Classification (NCBI taxonomy): domain Bacteria; kingdom Pseudomonadati; phylum Pseudomonadota; class Gammaproteobacteria; order Moraxellales; family Moraxellaceae; genus Moraxella; species Moraxella sp. CTOTU47579. The sequence continues at coordinate 28,708 of NZ_DALZOJ010000010.1, read as the reverse complement.
CAAAGCCAATAGCCAAGCGATTGCACCTACCGACCTAGCGCAAGCGCAAGCCACCACGCCTGCCATCAATCCATTAGCAAGCACCATGAGTCAGCCGCCGGCCTTGCCCAAAGATGTGGGCTTGTATTATGCACCCAAAGACGGGGCGGGCGATGGTCAAACCTTCTATGAGCCTACTGCCTTTGCCTATGCGCGGGTATTTTTTAATGACAAAAAATCAGGCGCTCAAAGTCAGCAGCAGCTATTATTAACCACAGCATTTGGTGAGCCGCCGTTGGTGGTAGATTGGCATCAAGCGATTTTAAGTGATTTGACCTTTGAGCAGTTACAATCGGCTCCGCACCAACCCGCTGTGCTCAAACAACTACCTACCCAAGCGCTCGACAAGGCATCATGGAAAGCTTGGGAAAAAGATGTGAAAGAAGCCATCCGTCAGCAGCAAGTGTTAAATCTGTGGTATGTCGATAGTTTAAAGCTGTATAGCGGAGTGGCAGAGAGCGAAGACGCCTTCCGCAATCGGCTCATCGTACCGCTGCATGAACAGCGTGATATCGCCATTGCCCAGCTGCGTGATAGCTTTGCTAAAAAACAAGACGCGCTAGCCAAAAAACTGCAAGCCGCCAATGAAAAATACCAACAACAAGCCGCCGAGTCGAGCAAAGGCTGGCTTGATGCAGGGGTCAGTATTGGCTCTGCGGTCTTAGGGGCGTTTATGGGGCGCAAAACTTTGTCACAGACCAATATCAATAACGTCAAACGTGCCATGAACTCGGTGGGCGATATCAATGCCAACAAACAAACCGTCGCAGAGCTTGATGCGATTCGCCAGCAGCTGCAACAGGAGTTAGACAACATTGGGCAGCAGTTACAAAGCCAAATCGATAGCTTGGCAACCACGTATGATGCTCAGTCAATAGCACTTGATACTGTACAGATTGCCCCAGCAGCGAAGGACATCACGGTGTTGTTGGTCGGCGTGTTGTATCAGCCGCTATAAACAGACGCAATATAAACCTTTTGACCCCATCAAATTTCGCGGAATGCGGTATGACCTCAACGTCTGAATACGAACAGCAATCCCAAGCGTTTTCACAGTCTTATCAGTTGGCGCAGACAGGCGATGCCGAAGCGCAATATCAGACTGGGTTTTATTATGCCCAAGGCATTGGCGTGGCTCAAAATTACCGCAGCGCGGGGTTTTATTGGCTAAATGCTGCCAAGCAGTCACACCCTGCCGCGCAAACTTATCTGGGGCTATTGTTTGAACAAGGCTTGGGCTACCAGCAGGATTTGAATAAAGCCATCCATTGTTACCAAACCGCTAGCGAATTGGGTTTTACCGAAGCCAAAGTACGTTTGGCGATGCTATATTTGACAGGCAAAGGCTTAGCGCAGGATAGCAAAAAGGCGATTTTACTGTTTATCCAAGCGGCAGAACAGGGCGAAGCGGTTGCCCAATACAATTTGGGTATCGCTTATGAGAGAGGACTGGGCGGGCTCAAGCACAATGATGATTTGGCACACTTTTAGTACCAGCAAGCGGCTTATCAAAACCATCCACAAGCAATGGCACGCTTAGCGGCAGATAAATTTGCCCAAAAGCCGACACCTAATACCACGCCAACTAGCACAATGCCAACTAGCACAATGCCAGAGAATTACAGGGTAGGCGATAATTTAGCACATCAAGCGGCATCAGATACGACGCCTGATTTTACTATTGATGATGTATTCACTCCCCAAAGTCAGCCCATCAATTTTGATGACGATGATGTGCCCGTCCATCCTGATAGTGACACGATTTTTGCGCGAGGTGTTGCGATTATTCAGGCGGACTTAAAACGCGCCTTTAACTTTTTTGAGCAAGCAGCATTACTTGGTCATGCCAAAGCCGAATACAATATGGGATTGGCTTTTTTATATGGACTCGGTGGCAATCATGTTTGTACTGAAACGGCACTGGAATGGCTAGAAAAATCCGCCAATCAAAGTTTTCGCCCTGCCTATCTTGCGTTAGGCTGGCTGTACCAAGGTGGCAATCCGTATCTCAATGACAGTAGTGATGACATTGGTGAAACTATCATTGTCGATTGTGACAATGCCATCAGCCAATACGAAATGGCGAGCGAGCTTGGACACGCGCAAGCCCAATATTTTCTTGCCAACATCTATGCCAGTGGCAATGGCGTCGCTGCCGATGCTGACAAAGCAAGCGCTTGGCTAAAGCAATCTGGCAAACATGGTTATGCTGCAGCGCTCACTGAGTTACGCCCATCTGTGCCAGAGACTGCTCATGCCCACAATGCCTATCATCAGACTTAGGTCATCATACCTAGGTGGTCTCCTTAATAGCTTTTGATAGACTATTTTTGTTATCAAGCCTTTCTTATTCAACCGTTCATTGATGGCTTTTTAACAGCCATTGCTTTATTTTTCGCCAACTGCACCAATTATAATGCCTATGCGCCAAATGTAGCCAAAATGAGATACGCTGCGCCTAGGATGCGTTCACGAATTTGTAGGATGATTGAGCTATAATGACAACACATTAAAAGGAAAAAGCATGACACCCGTAGATATTATTACTAGTAAAGAAATGAGCGATATTGCACAAATTGTCAAACTTCATGATATTGATGTTCCCTTAGTCGCTGTGTATTGCGGCTCTCGCAAAGGCAATGACCCCGTCTATGTCCAATCGGCGTATGAATTGGGTAGGGCATTGGTTGAAGCAGGATTAGGTCTGGTATATGGCGGTGCGGTGATTGGCTGTATGGGCGCGGTTGCCGATGGTGTAATTGAAAAAAACGGCATTGCCGTGGGCGTGATTCCTGAGTTTATGATGGATCGAGAAGTGGCGCATGGTGGGCTGACGCGTCTGCATTTGACCGATACCATGCATACCCGTAAAGCCATCATGGCAGAGTACGCCAGTGCCTTTATCACCTTGCCAGGTGGGCTTGGCACGCTTGAGGAAATCATGGAAATTGCCACTTGGCGACAGCTATATCAACATGAAAAACCGATGATTATTCTCAATATCAATGGTTTTTATGACAAATTGATTGAACATCTACAGTTTACCGCTGAGCAAGGTTTTATGAAACCAGAAGATTTACAGCGATTAATCGTTTGTAATACTGTCGCCGATGCCATTGAACTCCTCAAACCGATTGTTAACATGCCAGACACGCTGAATGTGAATAAAATCTAACTTTGTTAGCGACAAAAAAAAGACCTCAGTTAAAGGTCTTTTTTTGTATCCTTTTTTTATCAATGTTATCTAGTCGAAAATCTTACCACGATTCATAATCCCATTGGGGTCAAAGACTTGTTTGATGGCACGCAAATAATCAATTTCTTCATCAGGACGGGTGTAATTAAGATACGGCTTTTTGGTCATACCCACGCCATGCTCGGCTGAGATAGAGCCGTTGTATTTTTGCACCGTTTCAAACACATACTTGTTGACCACTTGGCATTTTTCAAAAAATTCGTCTTTGCTAAGGTTTTCTGGTTTTAAAATATTTAAATGTAAATTACCATCGCCGATATGCCCAAACCAGCACACTTGAAAATCCGGATAGTTTTGGCTAACAATGGCATCGATATCCGCGATAAACTCTGGCACACGGCTGATGAGCACGGAGATGTCATTTTTGTACGGGGTAAATACTGAGATGGTTTCAGAGATATACTCACGCAGTTTCCATAGCTCTTGGGCTTGGTGAATGGATTGGCTCATCACCCCATCAAGCACCCAGCCTTCGCTCATACAGTCTTCAAAAATCTGCATCGCCATGTCCATAATCGGCTCGTAAGGCGCTTCAAATTCGAGTAGCGCATAAAATGGCGCATCGGTTTCAAACGGTTTTTGCACATGCCCTGTGGCAAGTAATTTATCAACGGCGACATCATCAAAAAATTCAAACGCGGTCAAATCCATTTTACTTTGAAAGGCTGACAAGATTTGCATAATATTGGCAAACTCTGGCACGCCAAGCACCATGACAGTTAGGTTTTTGGGCTGGCGCTCTAGCTTGACTTGCACTTCGGTGACAATCCCAAGCGTACCTTCTGCACCGATAAGCAAATGACGCAAGTCATAACCGGTGGCATTTTTTATCATGCCTTTATTGAGGTGCAAAATATCGCCTTTACCTGTCACCACGGTCATACCCAAAATCCAGTTGCGGGTCATGCCGTATTTGATGACTTTGATACCGCCGGCATTGGTGCCAATATTGCCACCAAGCTGGCTTGAACCGGCTGACGCAAAGTCCACCGGATAGTATAACCCTTGACTGTCAGCAAAGTCTTGCAGCGCTTTGGTGACAATACCGGCTTCCACTTCCACCATACGGTCTGCAGGGTAGAAGCCCAATACTTGGTGCATTTTATCAAGGCTAATTACCACCTCGCCATTGGCGGCAACCGCCCCTGCAGATAGACCGGTACGACCACCGCTTGGGGTAATGACGATGTTTAGCGTATTACATAGCTTGACGATGGCTTGCACTTGCTGGGTGGATTTTGGGAAGACAATGGCGCTGGCGTTGGGCTCAAAATGCTTGGTCCAATCTTTGCCCCAAAAGCCCAAACTGTCCGCATCGGTTTTGATTTGGTGTTCGTCAAATCCTTGCTGGCGTAGTTGTTCAATGAGCGTATTGATGGCGGTCTGATTAGCAGTCATGGTGTGGCTTTTACCCATATTTTTAGACAGATTGAAAAGGTTTTTGAGGCTCTATCATAGCATAACTAACGGCATAAATTTTGACAAAAACACTGGCGATTGATGAAGAATTTTTTACCCATAAGACAAAAAAATCATGCCATCTTGCGGGAATTTCACCACAAAAAACCCGGCAAGTGTGATAGGATAATTGACTAAAAATACTGACTAGGGGTTGTTATGGCACAAAATCTATCACTTGAGAAAGACAAAATCCGCTTTTTGATGCTTGAAGGCTTGCATGACAATGCGTTTAAAGTGCTGTCAGAGGCAGGTTATCACAATGTTGAGAATATCAAAACCGCCTTAGACCCTGAAGAGCTTAGCGAAAAAATCAAAGACGCCCATTTTATCGGCATTCGTTCTCGCACCCATTTGACCCGCGATATTTTAGAAAAAGCCGAAAAGCTCATCGCCATTGGCTGTTTTTGTATTGGCACCAACCAAGTGGACTTGGAAGCTGCCCGTGAACTGGGTATCCCTGTCTTTAACGCCCCTTACTCTAACACCCGCTCTGTCGCGGAGCTTGTCCTTGCCGAAATCATCATGCTGATGCGCGGTATCCCTGAAAAAAATGCCGTGGTACACCGTGGCGGCTGGAACAAATCTGCCAAAGACAGCTATGAAGTGCGCGGCAAAACTTTGGGTATCGTGGGTTATGGCTCTATTGGTACTCAGTTATCGGTACTCGCTGAAAGCCTTGGTATGAAAGTCATCTATCATGATGTGGTCACCAAATTGCCATTGGGCAACGCCACCCAAGTGGGAAGCCTAGAAGAACTGCTTGGTAAAGCCGATGTGGTCACCCTGCATGTACCAGATTTGCCAAGTACGCGTAACATGATTACCGCTACAGAATTGGCTGCCATGAAGCCAGGCGCGCATCTTATTAATGCGGCGCGTGGTAAATGTGTGGATATTGATGCGCTAGCGGCAGCCTTACAGAGCGGTCATATCTTGGGCGCGGCGATTGACGTGTTCCCCAAAGAGCCAAAATCAGCGGATGAAGAATTTGAATCACCACTGCGCGCGTTTGACAATGTGATTTTGACACCGCATATCGGTGGCTCAACCCAAGAAGCACAAGCCAATATCGGTCTTGAAGTGGCAGAAAAATTTGTGCGTTACTCTGATATGGGTGATACCGCAACGTCTGTGAACTTCCCAAATGTTAGTATGCCGCAAAAAGAAGGCACGCATCGTCTGCTACATATTCACCAAAACGTGCCTGGCGTGTTGTCACAGATTAACAAATCCTTTGCCGATGCCAATATCAATATCTTTGCCCAAAGCCTGATGACGGAAGAAGATGTGGGCTATTTGGTGATGGATGTGGGTAGCGGCGATTCTGCGCAAGCGGTTGAAGCCTTAAAAAACATCCCAGAAACTATCCGTGTAAGGGTGTTGTTTTAATAACATTTTTTGAAAAAAAGGGCGTATTAAATACGTCTTTTTTTATTTTGGTTGCTAAGCTATAGTTTATGAAGTGGGTATATTGCCCCTGTAAGCATTTCTTATAGTCAAGCTTAAACTATTCAGAAAATTTTTGAATAGCGTGTGAGTTATAAATCCTAAAATTGCTTTTTCACGTCATCAAAAATACGATTAATACTGGTCTTTGGTTCAATAGCAACTTTTTGAAACATCGCTTTGGAGCTATGATGTTTTAGGTGTTTTCTAAAGAGATTTAATAATGACTTACCTCGAATTTGTAACGGATAGTTTTCTTTTAAATTGCTTTGCAATTCGGTTGGATATATTTCATTGGCTGTTAATGCTATAAATTTGGAATATTCATTTCCTAATACTTCATTTGGGTCACGGGCGATTTCTCGTTCTTTGGTTAGGTTTTCACCATTTAACGTTGCTTGTAACGCCAATGCGTACCAATGAATGAACTTCTCTTTGTCTGCCAAAAATTGATTTTTAATAGAGCTGTCTTCTATTTCAAGGATTTGTTCACATCCATAATCAATGAACACATCATTTTCAATAGAGTAACCATTGGTAAAAATCAAAATATCCTGTTGATACTTTGATGGAATACCAGTATTTACCCAAGTATCCTTGTCAGCAATGAAAATTAGTTTTTTTGCTTGCAATTTGGGATTTGTTTTAATGCTATCAAAAATACCTAATACTTTTCCTCTACCCCCAGCCGGTAGAACATCAACGATATCTTCTAATAATTCCTCTATTTTGCGATAAATAATAATGTCATATTTACCTTCTACAACAATAGTAGGTAATGAAGACCTTTCGAGCGTACTTATTAATTCCTCTAAGCTTACCTCTCTTTTTCCAGTATCAGTCATTTTGTAAACACCCATCACCCTTATCACTTGATAGAACAAGTTCTTTATCAGGATACTTATTGTATATAAAAGGTGAATGAGTTGCTATAATGAATTGATTACTTGAATTTTGTCTCATGAGTGTAGGAAAAAGTATACGCTGCCAATCTACATGTAGACTTAACTCAGGTTCATCAATAATAAAAATAGTATCTTGGTAAAAAGCATTATAAGCTAAGAAACTTAGCATTTGCTTTTCCCCTGCAGAAAGCAAATTTGAGTTGATAGTTTCTACTGCACTCCCAAAAGTCAAATTACCAATTTTTATACCAGATATTTTTAGTATATCTAATATATATTGTCTAGCGACTTCTAATGGCTTCATAATATCTACTCGTCTCTGTTCAGACTTAGCCATCATGGTATGTATTTTTTTTAGTTCTTCTTGAACCTTTTCAGTATTTGTTTCTTTTTGAAGCTCTTTAAGTTTTTCTGACATATTTAAATTAGAAAGGTTTTGTAGGGTTGTTACTTCCTCTACTAACTCAGCATTTTTATCACGCAAAAATCTTTCAATATCAATCGTGCCTAAAGAGGCAACAAATTGATGATTTCTATTAGTTAGCATATCTGATAGTTCCATTAAAGAAACTTCTAATCTTCTTGATGAAGACATACCTGCACGAATATTCTTACGTTTAGCTTGAACACCTCCCTCGATACGCCGAAATGTTGGCAAAAATAATGAACCACCATGTTTTGACAAAATACTATTTGGATTTTCTTGTTGTATATCTTTTTTATCAGCAATATTTTTTAACTGAGTAACTAAAAACTCTAAAGCTTCATCTTCATCTTCTTCATCTATAACCCAATCATCAATTTCTATAGGATCTTGCTCATTAACTTTTAAATACAAACTACAATTATTCCTAGTTGTCCTAGAGATGATACAGCTATAATCAGTTGTTTGAAGTTTTATTTTTCTAAAATTTATTTCTCTTATTGCAAAAGAAATGTTGCCGCTTACAATATACCAAATTAGCTTTAAAATAGTAGTTTTACCAGCACCGTTACGACCGGTAATGATATTCAAATCATTATTAAAATCAAGCCTAATGAATTCCTTACTACCATTTAAACCATCAATTTCCACATACTGTATTTTCATAATAAAACCTATACTTTAAATAAAAAATTGCTGATAACTCTATACTACCTTAAAAAAATGAAAAGCATATAGTTACCAGCAAATATTTTATAAACTAAATTTACTTCGCAATCTTTTTATATTTCATGCGTTTTGGCTCGGCATCCGCGCCCAATTGTTTTTTGCGGTATGCCTCAAACTCTGAGTAGTTACCATCAAACCAAATCGGACCCTCATCCTCAAACGCCAAAATATGGGTGGCAATACGGTCTAAGAACCAGCGGTCATGCGATACCACCATCACCGTACCGGGAAACACTTCCACCGCATCTTCAAGCGCGCGCAACGTCTCAACATCAAGGTCATTCGATGGCTCATCGAGTAACAGCACGTTTGCCCCTTGTTTTAAGGTTTTGGCAAGTTGCAGACGGTTACGCTCACCACCCGACAGGCTACCGACCAGTTTTTGTTGGTCTTGACCTTTAAAGTTAAAGCGTCCGATATAGGCACGGCTAGGCGTGGTGTATTCGCCCACGGTAATCATATCAAGACCGTCGGAGACTTCTTCCCACACGGTTTTTTTGTCATCCAGCTCATCGCGTACCTGTCCGACATACGCCACTTTCACTGATTCACCGACTTCAACTGTGCCCGTATCTGGCTTGTCTTTGCCTGTAATCATGTTAAACAAGGTCGTTTTACCCGCACCATTGGGTCCGATAATCCCCACAATCGCCATCGGAGGTACAGTGAAGGATAGGTTTTCGTATAGCAAACGGTCACCAAATGATTTTGAGATATTGTTGACTTCAATGACTTTGTTGCCAAGACGTGGTCCTGGTGGAATGTAGATTTCAGCGGTTTCGTTACGCTGTTGGAATTCTTTGGAGTTTAATTCCTCAAAACGTTGCAAGCGAGATTTGGACTTGGCTTGTTGACCTTTTTGGTTTTTACGCACCCATTCAAGCTCTTGTTTCAGCGCTTTGGCAAAGGCTTCTTCTTGTTTTTGCTCTTGCTCTAGGCGTTTATTTTTTTGCTCAAGCCACTCGGTGTAGTTACCTTGGTAAGGATAGCCATAGCCACGGTCAAGCTCCAAAATCCATTCGGCAACGTTATCAAGGAAATAGCGGTCATGGGTAATCGCCACGATGGTGCCGCTATAATCTTTTAAGAAATGCTCAAGCCAAGCGACTGATTCGGCGTCCAAGTGGTTGGTAGGTTCGTCAAGGAGCAGCATATCAGGTTTTGATAGTAACAGACGGCACAGGGCGACGCGGCGTTTTTCACCACCCGATAATTTGCTCACGTCAGCATCCCACGCGGGTAGGCGCAGCGCATCGGCGGCTTTTTCTAGTTGGTTGTTGAGGTTATGGGCATCCCATGCTTGGATGATGTCTTCCATTTTGCCTTGCTCGGCGGCAAGTTTGTCAAAGTCGGCATCGGGTAAGGCATATTCGCCATAGATTTCATCAAGGCGCGCCAATGCATCTAAGGCTTCACGCACACCATCTTCCACATTGCCGCGCACGTCTTTGGCAGGGTCTAGCTGCGGTTCTTGGGCAAGGTAGCCAATCTTGATACCCGCTTGCGCACGCGCTTCACCGTTATACTCGGTGTCCACGCCTGCCATGATTTTAAGCAAGGTTGATTTACCGGCACCGTTGAGACCCAGCACACCGATTTTTGCACCGGGGAAAAAAGACAGGCTGATGTCTTTTAGGATTTCCCGTTTGGGTGGAACAATTTTTGATACCTTGTTCATGGTATAAATATATTGAGCCATGTTCTTCCTGTTTAAGTTAGCTAATAGCAAATGAAGGTAAGGCGTATCATCCACGCCAAAAAATTTGAAAAATGGTAAGATTTAACCGCTTATTATCGCATTGTTAACGGGGTGGGGCAAGGCAAAAGCCTAGTGAAAAATCATTTGCAAACCCCATACCGAATAGGCAAAAACTTTTACAAGTCATGGACAGTGGTTGTGCTACTATCAAACAGCAAATAATCAAGCGACAAATAACCAAATCACAGATAGCATACTAGACAAAAAAATACACAAGGAGACAACCATGTCGGATTTACAATTATCGATTCACCATAACGAACAATCACAACGTTTTGAAACCACCGTTGACGGCACTACTGCTTACATTAGCTATGTGGATAATGGTGATGTCATCGTATATGACCATACCATTGTGCCAGACGCGATTGGCGGGCGCGGCATTGCAGGGGCGTTGACCAGGCACGCGTTAGACTACGCCCGTGAGCAAGGTAAAAAAGTCGTGCCAGCCTGCTCTTACGTGGCAAGCTATCTACAGAAACACCCCGAATACAGTGATTTAAAAGCTTAAAACTTTATCAATGGGTCAATACGCCAATAAAAAAACCACATAAGTTAATGTGGTTTTTTTATAGATTAGGGTTTGCTGATTATTTTTTCTTGGTAGGTCCAAGTAGCATACCCATTTGACGACCTTCAACTTTTGGTTGTTGCTCAACATTAGCAACATCGGTCGTATCGGCAATGACTTTTTCAAGCTGCTGCAAGCCAATTTGTTGGTGAGCCATCTCACGACCACGGAAGCGAATGGTGACTTTGACTTTGTCTTGGTCTTCCAAAAACTCACGGATTTTACGAAGTTTGACTTGATAGTCGGCTTCTTCCGTGCCAGGACGCAATTTGATTTCTTTAAGCTGCGTTTGTTTTTGGTTCTTTTTGGCTTCTTTGGCTTTTTGTTTTTGGTCGTACAGATATTTTCTGTAGTCCATCACTTTGGCAACAGGAGGCTGAGCGTCTGGTACTATCTCGACCAAATCCAACTCAGCATCACGGGCGGCCTGCAAAGCCGTTTTTATATCCACAACACCAACTTGTTCGCCGTCTTCTTTGACTAAGCGTACCTCTTTGGCACGAATTTCCTCGTTGATGTCTAATCGGTTTGAACTCTTAATAATACTTACTCCTACGCTGTTTTTGATTTGACGCGCCCTTTTTGGGCGGTCGCTTGGTTAACCAAGTCGATAAAGGCATCAATACTCATCACGCCAAGGTTGTCACCTTCACGAGTACGGACGTTAACTTGGTTGCTTTCTACTTCTTTATCACCCATGACAATCATATAAGGAATACGTTCAAGGGTGCGTTCTCTAATTTTAAAGCCAATTTTCTCATTACGCAAATCGGTGATGACACGAAGTCCGGCTTGATTCAATTGTTCGGCGACTTTTTGACAGGCTTCGGCTTGGTTGTCGGTAATATTCATCACCACGACTTGCTGCGGTGCAAGCCAGACTGGCATCCAGCCCGCGTAATGCTCAATGAGCATACCGATAAAGCGTTCAAATGACCCCAAAATCGCACGGTGTAGCATCACAGGGCGCTCACGTTCGCCTTGCTCATTGACAAACTCCGCACTTAGTCGTTCTGGCAGGTTAAAGTCAAGCTGCAGTGTACCGCATTGCCATACGCGACCAAGACAGTCTTTAAGGCTAAACTCGATTTTTGGTCCATAAAATGCGCCTTCACCTGGCAGATACTGCCAGTCAAGCCCTGCATTATCCAACGCGTCTGCTAAGTCTTTTTCTGCCAAGTCCCACAGTTCGTCAGCACCGACCCGTTTTTCTGGACGAGTCGAGAGTTTCATTTGCACGTCATCAAAACCAAAGTCTTTATACACATCAAGGGTAAGCTTGATAAAGTCTTGGGCTTCTTGTTTGATTTGCTCATTACTACAAAAAATATGGGCGTCATCTTGGGTAAAGCCACGCACCCGCATGATGCCATGGAGCGAACCTGACGGCTCATTACGGTGGCATGAGCCAAACTCAGCAAGACGCAATGGCAAGTCACGGTAAGATTTTAACCCTTGATTGAACACTTGCACGTGACACGGGCAGTTCATCGGCTTAATCGCATAGTCACGTTTTTCACTGTGGGTAGTGAACATCATGTCGCCATAATTTTCCCAGTGACCTGATTTTTCCCATAGGCTTCTATCGACAATTTGCGGGGTTTTGATTTCAAGATAGCCGTTATCTTTTTGTACTTTGCGCATATACTGCTCAAGTACTTGCCACATCGTCCAGCCATTGGGATGCCAAAACACCATACCAGGCGCTTCTTCTTGCATATGAAATAAATCAAGCGCTTTACCGATTTTACGATGGTCGCGTTTTTCCGCTTCTTCGATACGCTGAATATAAGCTTTTAGGTCTTTTTTATCTGCCCAAGCGGTACCGTAAATACGTTGTAGTTGCTCATTTTTGGCATCACCGCGCCAGTAGGCACCACTCATTTTGGTGAGTTTAAAGGCTTTTAAGAAACGGGTATTGGGCACGTGTGGTCCACGGCACATATCAACATATTCTTGGTGATAGTATAAACCCATTTGGGTTTCATTCGGCATATCTTCGATAAGACGTAATTTATAAGTCTCGCCACGGTCTTGGAATACTTTGATAACCTCGTCGCGCGGTGTCATTTTTTTGATGACATCGTAATCTTGGTTAATCAATTGCGTCATGCGCGCTTCGATTTTTTCCATGTCTTCTGGCGTAAACGGGCGCTCGCTGTAGATATCGTAATAAAAACCCTCTTCAATCACAGGACCGATAACCATCTTCACTTCAGGATAGAGCTGTTTGACAGCATGACCCAGTAAGTGAGCGGTCGAGTGGCGAATGATTTCCACACCTTCCTCGTCTTTTGGCGTGATGATTTGGACGGTTGCGTCTTCGCTAATCGGGTCACACGCATCAACTAATTTGCCGTTGACACGTCCTGCAACGGTGGCTTTGGCAAGCCCTGCGCCGATGCTTTGCGCCACTTCCATGACTGACGTTTGTCCATCAAATTGTTTAATATCGCCGTTTGGTAAGGTAATGGCTACCATAATTGCTCCTGTTGTCCTTTGGCAGTGATGACCGTTACTATCGGTCATGTAACCGTGAGAGATGGGAATAAAAAAAGGGAAAAACTCTGCCCTTCCAAACTTACCGTGTCTAGATAGGCATTACAATCCCATGAATTCGTCGCTCTGCAAAAAGCGTAAACGAGCTATTATAACAAATTGCGCTGATGAAACCAACTTGCTGATAGAATTGCTTGCAGTGATGACAGAAACTGAGGCAGCTCATGATAGCCGCGTAAAAAACACTGCAATAGACGACAGCCAATGCTTGGTATCTACAATTTGACTGAGTATCTTTAATTTGATTGAGTGTCTTGACACTAAGCTGTGGGGTCTTTACACCAACAAGTTACAGGAATAATCTAGATTACCCGTGGCAAAACTTATATAACTACAGCATAGTGAGTGCTATGCTTCATAACAACACGATTGATTAAGGGCATTTTTATGTCAGTTGATTTTTCCAATACATTAATTGTGGCGGTCTCTGCCACGGCATTGTTTGACCTATCGGAGTCTGAGCGTTTTTTTCAACAAGCGTTAACCGAAGATCCAGAAACGGCGATTGATAAATTTCGCAAATACATGATTGAACGCGAAAATGACCCCTTGCAAACAGGGACAGGTTATCCGCTTATCAAAGCCTTACTCAATCTCAATCACCATTGTGCAGCCGATGACAAGGGCGAGGGCATAGCTGCGCCTATGGTTGAAGTGGTGATTATGTCAAAAAACAGCCCAGATACCGGTATTCAAGTATTAAATGCGCTGCGTAGTCATGGACTACCGATTAGTCGCTCGGCATTTACCTCAGGCGAAGGGGTGGCGGATTATGTGGCGGATTTTAAGGTGGATTTGTTTTTGACCACCAATCATGACGATGCCCAGCAAGTCACCGATGCAGGCGTGTGTGCCTGCGCGATATTAGATGCGCCGCCCATTGATATGAAAGAGCTAGACACCAATCAGCTACGCATTGCATTTGATGGCGATGCCGTGTTATTTGATGAAGCAGGGGAGCTATTGTCTCGCCAGCAAGGACTCAAAGCGTTTCATGATTATGAAGCCAAAATGAGTGATGTACCGATGAATAAAGGCCCGTATGCGGATTTTTTAATCAAACTCTCTAAACTACAAAAACGCCTGCCTGCTAAAATCAAGCATCCACCGATTCAAATTGCACTGGTGACGGCACGCAATGCGCCTGCTGATTTGCGCGCGATTAAGACATTACGTGATTGGGGCGTCAATGTGGATTTGGCATTCTTTTTAGGTGGCTTGGATAAACGCCATGTACTGCAAACCTTTGCCCCGCATATTTTCTTCGATGACTCCATTCATAATTACGAATCTGCTAAAGGCGTAGTACCTTCAGGGCTAGTGCCTTATAGTTCAAAATCAAAATTGTATGTCAAACAAGCTGATGTCACGGCAACCCAAAACCTTGTTGAGATTCATCAAGCATGAAATTCATAGGTTTTATAAAAAACCCCATATAAAAAAATACCGCTTATTGCAAGCGGTATTTTTTATTGAACATTGGATTAGTGGTCAGATGCACCTGACGCACCGATACCGGTTAATGAACGTACATACTGTGCATCAAAGCCTTTTCTATCTAGCTGAGCGCGTGGTGAGTTGTCAGTGATAGATGCGATCCACGCTAGAATGAAGGTCACAGGCATACTAAATAACGCCACGTTTTTGTATGGGAAAGCGGGTGATTCGTGTTTCATGATATCTACCCAAACCGCAGGTCCTAAGATAATCAGTAACACTGCGACTGCTAAGCCTGCAAACCCACCGATTACCGCACCACGAGTGGTTAGACCACGCCAGAACATCGCTAAGAAAAGAATCGGGAAGTTAGCCGATGCCGCGACCGCAAATACCAAACTTGCAATGAACGCAAGGTTTTGGTTTTCAAAGATAATACCGGTCACGATCGACAATAAACTTAACGCAACCACGGTAATTTTTGATGCACGCATCTCTTCTTCAGGTCTCGCTTGACCTTTTCTGATAACACTAGCATACAAGTCATGGCTGACCGCTGAGGCGCCTGATAAAGTCAGACCTGCCACAACCGCTAGTATAGTCGCAAAAGCAACCGCCGAGATAAAGCCTAAGAATAGGTTACCACCCACGGCATGCGACAAGTGAATCGCTGCCATGTTGGCACCACCGATAAGTGCTTGTGAGCTTACGCCATCTTTAACCACTGTCGTGAAATAATCTGGATGTTCAGCTAGGATAACGATGGCACCCAAGCCAATAAGAACAATTAAGAAGAATACGTATGAAATACAGCTTGCAGCTACCAACACTGATTTACGCGCAGCTTTGGCATCTGGCACCGTAAAGAAACGCATCAATACGTGTGGTAAACCTGCTGTACCAAACAATAGACCCAAACCTAATGAGATAGATTCAATGGGGTTATTAACCAACTTACCAGGCGACAAAATTGATTCGTGTTTGCTATGGGCAGCAACAGCTGACTTGAATAAATTTTCAAAACTAAAACCAACATGGTTCATGACCATGAGGGCCATGAAAGTCGCACCTGACATCAGCAAAATAGCTTTGATAATCTGTACCCAAGTGGTGGCTAGCATACCCCCAAACAATACGTAAACCATCATTAACACACCAACGATGATGACTGCGTAAATATAATCTAATCCAAATAATAATTGAACCAGTTTACCCGCGCCGACCATCTGCGCAACCAAGTAGAGCGCAACGACGACCAAGGTACCGGATGCAGCAAAAATACGTACTGGGGTTTGGGAAAAACGATAAGATGCCACATCTGCGAAGGTAAATTTACCCAAGTTACGTAGCCGCTCAGCGATTAAGAATAAAATAATTGGCCAGCCAATCAAGAAGGCTAGCGTATAAATCATGCCATCATAACCGACGGTAAAAACCATACTCGATAACCCCAAAAAGGTTACCGCTGACATATAGTCCCCGGCAATAGCAATCCCGTTTTTGGTACCTGAGATACCGCCGCCCGCGGTATAGAAGTCGCTTGCGGTTTTGTTTTGTTTTGATGCCCAGTAAGTAATACCGAGTGTTGCAAAAACGAAAATCAAGAACATGATAATGGCTGAGATATTCAGCGGTTGTTTTTTTACTTCGCCTTCTAGGGCGCCCGCTGCCCATGCTGGCATCTGTGCCATCAGACCCACTAGCGTCAAGCTTACGGCAGTTGAAACCTTGCCGATACGCTTGTGCAAGCCTTTAACAGCCAGGCCGTTATATTGTTGTTTTAACATGCCACCCTCCATGGTGTCAAAAATGATGTCAAAATTGTTATAAAAAGCACAATTTTAAAATTGAAAACCCAACACAATCCCTGTGAGGTTATACTTTACCACTGTTGATATCATCGATTACTTTACGAGTCATCGTGTCAAATTCGCCGTTTGCTTTGCTGACATATATCCAAGTGATGACTGGTACAAAAATCATAATGGCAACAACAATGTAAAAGCCAACAGGGACAGTCGAGCCTGCTGACAGTGGCGCAGCAAACATTTCAGGATCAAAGCCCACGAGTAACAGATAGCCAAACCACACAATTAAAGTAATGATAGAAAAAGTAAGTCCTAGGCTTGTTTTTCTCTTTGCCATGCTTTGGAATTCAGAATGATTAATGATACGCTGAATTTGTGCCTCATCCATGATAACGCTCCTTGTAAATGAATGAAAAAGACAACTCATTGATGATTGATTCAACAATCAGTGTCGAAACTGACAAGGAAGATAGCGATTGGGTGACAATAACAGTAGACAAAAATATGGTGAAGCAAGTCCGCTATGCTAAACGTAATAGATTGTCTTAAATGATACAAACAATCTCATCTTCCTGATTAGTTGCTATTATTAAATGAAAATTGTTAAAAAATCTAGCTATTTTTTCTCAAACTGTAAAAAAATTGTAGAATGTTAGTTGAAAATTAGTGGCAACGTTATCAAAGCACCCAAAGTTAATAGTAGACATAACTTGATACTCATAATCCTGACTAATAATAATTGTATCTAATAATGATTGCACTTAATTATAACTGTAACGCCCAATGACCAGTAAAAATTATCAAGCTATCCATGATAGGTAAATCGTTGAGAATAGATGAATCATTGAGCGTACATACCGCCATTCAAACCAAATGGCATTTATTTGCCTCGTGTTCTACACATACCGTCTTTGCAGTCTTCTGCGACTTTACCATAGGCAAGTTGTGTCATCCAGTTGGGTACACGGTTGCGATGTCGCGCAAAAACAGGGTAAATCATATCACTGGCTTGTTTCACCACAGGCCATTCAAACACGGTTGCAAATGGCAGTTGTGCGGTTTTGTACAGCAGTCGTACAGCATCCATGCCTTTTTGCAAGTTCCCTTGTTTATCTCGCACACACAGATAAGTCATCGCCTCATCTTCGCTAATACCAAATTTGGCAAGTTCTTCCCGTGCGTCATTAATCGAAACGATGCGAATGGCGTCAGGTTTTTTTTCTGCCATATGCAAGGCTTCGGTACGGCAGACAGGGCAGGTATTATCATAGTACATGGTAATCATATTAACAGTCTCCGAAGATTAGCTTTTTAGGGCATCTAATACGGTCAAGTCGTTAAATTCAAAACCTTTATTCAGTAACGCTGTAGGCACAACGCGTTGCCCATCCAACAGTAATGTCGACATTTCACCAAACATGGTCTTGACCACAAAGGCGGGCAGGGTCATCACAGTAGGGCGGTGCAACCAAGTGCCCATCGCATCGGTAAATGCAGCATTGCTAATAGGCGTTGGATTGGTCAAATTGTAAATTTGCTGAGTGGGCAGCGTGTGAGTCAGGTTTTGTTCAATGATAAAAATCACCGCACGCACCCAATCAGTACGGCTAATCCAGCTCATGATTTGCTGACCATTGCCAAGCTTACCACCTGTGCCCATTTTAAACGGGGTAATCAGTCGCCCAACCATACCTCCCTCGGGCGCAATCACCACCCCTGTACGTACAATCGCAACTGGCACAGCGTCTGTTACAACACCTTGGGCAGTCAAAGCCAGCTGCTCCCATGCCTGACAAATTTCGTGAGCGAAGTCGGTTTTTGTCACGGGGCTGGTTTCATCAAGCGCGGTTGGGTCGTTTTCATGTTGGATACCGTACCAACCGATGGCTGAGCCGCTAATCAATAGTTTTGGCTTGTTGCCCATTCGCTCAATATAGTCAATTACCGCTTGTGTAGGTTTTAGTCGACTATCAAACAATTCTTGCTTACGGGCATCCGTCCAACGGCTGTCGGCAATACCCGCACCCGCCAGATTGATGATGACGTCATACGTCTCATTGGTGCTGGCAAGATCGTCATAGCTAATAACGTCATCTGCGATATTTTTGGTTTTCTCTTTTTCTACAGAACGAGATACCCAAGTGACTGAAGCAGTGTCACCTTTTACGCCATGGATTTTTAACGATTGCGTCAACGCTGTGCCTAAAAATCCTGAACCGCCTGTGATAAGTATTTTCATGATTTATTTCCTTTTTTCTGTCAAAACTGAAATTTATGGGTAAAATTTTTAGCTTTTTGGTAAAACCAATTTGCCAACGATTACACTACTTAAACCGCCAACTATTGCAAGTCTGCCGTTAAACACCAAGATGCCTGACCATGTTACTAGAGTATTAGAAGTAAATAATCTATTAATATCATGAAAGGCTATTACAAAGATAAAAAATGTCACAAAACAGCCAATAACAAATAATCTAAAATATTGCCAAACGCTAGAAAGTACTATTTTTCTCAAAACTATGATAATGCTCGTTAGTATTGAAGGAATAAATCCGAATAAAGTGCCAAACGCTATGGCGGCTAACATAGCCAGAAAAAAGTTATTGAGTCCACCGTGTTGCCAGCTATGGCGGCTAATTGTCTCGTTTATTGGGAAAAGCATTACACCAATCAAATGTATCAGACCGCCAATCCCACCGCCAAATAGAGCATAATAGGTTAAAACTTTGCCAGTCGGATATGTTGCAGTCATTGTCCCAATCCAGCATTTCCCATCATTTCAAAAACTTCTGAATCGTCGCGCCAAGTTTTAAGATACGATTGAGTGTAGTGGACGAAAGTTTTAGCATCTCGTTCGCCCAACTCGTCAGCGTATCGACAAATTGGTGAGTGTCTTTAATCCGTTGTTGTACATCTTTGCTTTCTATGGCAAATTCTGGCTCATTGATTAAATCCGCCAAGAATCCAACCGTCGGCGCAAGCTCTCGGCGATAGCGTTCTTCGACAATCACCTTAGCCAATTCCCACACATCCGTGCCCGTGGTGAAATAATCGCGTCTATCACCGAGCGTATGTACGGTTTGTACCAGATTTAAGCTCTGCAATTCCTTGATACTATTGCTCACATTTGAACGCGCCACGCCTAAGGTTTCTTGGATTTCTTCGGCATTCATCGGCTTGCCTGCCAAAAATAACAAGGCATGAATCTGGGCAACGGTACGGTTTACGCCCCATTTATTGCCCATTTCGCCCCAGTGTAAGACAAATTTTTCCATGGTCGATGTGAGTTGCACTTTTTAGCCTTATATGTAAGTCAATCAATTTTTAATTATTTTGAGCTTTTTATATATTTCTGTCAATACAGAAATTTTGAAAATTGTAAAGATTTTGTGGTTGGGTTTGGATTGTTGACCTTACAAGTCGCGTTTTATTTCCCAAAAAAAAATAATTTCGGTAAGATGAAGTGGTTCATTGTTTTTATTTCTTTGGTATAAGGATGACCCATGACGGCAACCCAAACACAACAACCCACCTTTCAAAAAGTCACGTATGATGTTGCAGATAGTGTTGCGACGATTACCCTCAATGATCCAGCATCACTCAATGCGCTCAATAGCGTGATGAAATCGGAGCTTTATCAAGCCCTTGATTACGCACAATACGACACAGCCGCCAAAGTGATTGTCATCACAGGCGCGGGCAAGGGATTTTCTAGCGGTGGTGATATTCGCGAGATGCTATCAGGCGCAGATAACCGCGAAAACCTACTGAAAATGTCGCATAGTCTGACCATTGGGATTGCGGATATTACGCGCCGTATCCGCAAAATCAGCAAGCCGATTATCGCGCGTATCAATGGCGCGTGTGCGGGCGCAGGCATGAATATCGCGTTAGCGTGTGATTTTCGCGTCGCCAGTGACAATGCTAAATTTTTACAAGCCTTTGTCAATATCGGGCTAGTGCCTGATGGGGGTGGTATTTATCTGTTATCTCAGTTGATTGGTGCTGCCAAAACCACTGAGCTTGTGATGTTAGGTGAGCAAATCACCGCGCAAAAGGCAGAAGATTTGGGACTGGTGAATGCGCTGGTGAGTCAAGATGCGCTGGATGCGGCAGTGAAAAAACTGACTGATCGCCTCACAAGCTTGCCAACCTTGGCACTGGCGGCAATGAAGCAATCGATTAATCAAGTGGCATTTGCAGGATTGGATATCGCGCTAGACCAAGAGGTAATTTACCAAATGCAAATGGCGACCAGTGAAGACTTTAAAGAAGGGATTACCGCCTTTATGCAAAAGCGTCCTGCTGAGTTTAAAGGGCGATAAAGCATAGGGCAAGCTCCTAAAAACCCTGCAAAAAATAGCGTCACCACCGACGCTATTTTTTTTGCGTACCATAATGCCCAAACTGGTAGCGGATTTTGTTATCACGGATTTCACCAACAAAGAAACGATATAAATTGGCGTGAAGATATTTCCAGCCTGTATTAAAATAGCCATCTTGCTGCAAGCGGCGTGGGTCAAAGCGAAAGGTGAGCGGTAGCATCTGATAGCGGGTGATTTTTTTGGCGCGATTGACATAGTCACAATCTTCACACAAAGTTATAGACTCATCAAACCCACCCAATTGCTCATGCACGGATTTACTGGAAAAAATACACGCACCCACCGCCGTTGGCGATAAAAATTGGCTAGCAAAAATACCTATGTTAAACAGCAGATAACCCACTGTAAACCAAGGTTTTAGGTGGTCAGCATTCATATACACGCCGGCTACTTTCAAGGATTTTTTATCCAATAATTGACTGGCTTGTTGCAAAAAGTCTGCATCCAACCGCACATCGGCATCTAGGAACAGTATTCGTTCATTTTTGGCTAGGCTTGCCCCTGTATTACGACCCAAGCTGACGCCACGTTTTGGCATTTTATGTACGCTTATCGCGGGCAACTGATGGCGAAAACTGGCTGCAATTTGACAGGTGTCATCTTCGCTGTTGGAATCCACCACAATGACTTCAAAATTTTGGTAGCTTTGCTGGGCTAAGTCACGCAAAATATTACCGATACGTTCGGCTTCGTTTAGGGTAATAATCACGATGCTAATTGGCGTCATAAGCTTATTCACAAGGGCAACAATCGTTTAAAACGGCAGTTTTTTAGATTTTTTATCATAAATGAACAATATGACGATTTGGTGATTGCCAAAAAAGTTTTGGCTGCTAAGCTAGGGCATGAGTAATCGAGCTGATGCAAGGTCCAATGGGCGATGGCATGGTAACAAGTTAGAAGGAATAAAGTATGTGCATTGTGGCGTTGGCTTGGCAGCTGTTTGAGGATAAGCCCTTGGTATTATTATCCAATCGGGATGAATTTTTGCAGCGTCCTACGCGCGCACTGCATGAATGGCAATTGCCGAATGGAAAAAAAATCATCGCGGGGCAAGATGCGCAAGCAGGGGGCACTTGGTTGGGTATCGATCCAGTGCATGGGCGCTGGGGGGTGATTTTAAACTACCGAGAGATTATCAAAGATAAGCCTGTCTTTGCCACGTCCCGCGGTCAGTTAATCCTTGATTATTTGAGTGGTGAGTGGTCGCCCCTAGCTTTCGCAAGGCAAATTGATTTGCCTTGCTACGATGGGTTTAATCTAGTCATCGGCGATCGGCAGCAAGCAGTGCTACTTAATAATAAAGGGTATGGCATCGAGGTATTGGCAAAAGGCTTATACGTGTTATCCAATGGTCAACCAAATACGGCATGGTTTAAAACGCAGAAACTGCGCAGGCGAGTACGACAAGAGTTGTTGCCGCTGCTTGCTGAGCACGAGGATTGGCAAACAGCCAATTGGAAAAACGTGGCATTTGAGATATTGCAAGACCGTGAACAAGCGCCTATCACCCAGCTACCTGATACAGGTTTAGGTATGGAGACAGAGTTGGCGTTGTCTTCCATCTTTATTCCTGCCAATCGCCTCGATAAGTTGCTAGGAAGTAGCTATGGGACGCGCGTGAGTAGCTTGCTTACCATCACTCATACAGGGTTTGATATGCAAGAAAAGAACCTTGAAAATGAAACTATCATCCGTATCACGCCCGATGTTAACGCCACATAATTAATGAAAAAAACAGCCGCAAAATCAAAAAAATAGACAATAAAATGGGCTATCTATTAACCATAAGCTTAACGGATATGCCCAAACATCATCATCAGCTCAGTATCGAGCCTATCGAAATCCAATTCGATAGTGTTATCCAAAAAAATCACTTCAATACGGTTATCGGTTTGTGGCTCACAGGCCACCAAATCGAGCGAATCAGGGGTAAAATTCATGGTTTGCCATTGCTCATCATGCGTATGTTTGATATGAACCACCGATTTGATACGTTGCCAGTTGGGCAGTGCTAACAACCATTCCATCAGCACAGTCATATCAATGGTCCAGTCGGCTGACACCCGCCAGCCGATGATTTGATAGCCGTTTTGCACATCATGATAGCGAAATGGCAAGTCATCATTGGCAGCTGTTGGTGATTGGGTCGGGTCGGCTTGGATAGTGGGTGGAGTAGGGGACTGAGCAAAGCTTGTTAAGCTAATTTTTTGGTAATGGCTACGCTCGGCAAGCACTTGGCTTGATTGCTTGAGCGCTTGTTGCAATTGCCGCAGATTGTCTTCGCTCAGCGTTTGTTCTGCTTGCCAAATCAATTTTGCTTTAGGGTTTAAGCCGTTCATCCATGCGGTCAGTTGGGTTTTTTGGGTGTCATCCAACTCATGAAAACGATTAATCACCACTACATCACAAAACCGCACATGCGCTTGGTAGCCTTCATTGTCACGATAACGGCTATCTTGCCAATGACGCGCATTGACGATACTGATGGCGGATTTTAGCGACAGCGCAGTTTGCCAATGCGGTGCAGATAGCTGTTCAATCAGCTCTCGCGGGTGTGCAAGCCCTGTTGGCTCAATCCATAATCGGTCAGGTCTATACTCAGACGTCAAGCGAGCGAGCGCAATCTGTAGCGGCAGTTGCGAAGTACAGCAGATACAGCCACCAGATACTTGGCGAATCGCTAAATCATGGTCAGCATTACCCGTCAATAGCTTTTCATCAATACCGATTTGACCCGCTTCATTGACCAAAATCGCCCACTTTTCTTGGTGCTGAAAATGTGTGATACAGGCATTGATAAAACTGGTTTTTCCAGAACCTAAAAAGCCCATCACCAGGTGACAGGCTGTATTTACAATCAACGGTTTTATCATAACAATTTCTTAACTCTGTTAACTTGGCTTTTTTAATCCGCTCTTTTAAATAGTGCTTGTTTAGCTTTCTGCCCCATCGGGTACAAACACGTACCCCACGCCCCAAACGGTTTGGATATAGCGCGCTTGCGAAGGGTTATCTTCGATGAGACGGCGTAAACGCGATACTTGCACATCAATTGAGCGCTCCATTGCGCCCCATTCACGGCCGCGTGCCAGATTCATCAGTTTATCACGGGTTAAGGGCTCACGGGGATGTTGTACCAAAGCCTTTAATACACTAAATTCACCTGTGGTTAAGGTCACGATATTGCCATCACGTTTTAGGGTACGTGTTGATAAATCTAATGTCCATGAGCCAAATTCGACCACTTCCATTTGCTGACTGGGTGCACCTGGCAATTCACGCGTTTGCCGACGCAACACGGCTTTAATACGTGCCAATAATTCTTTGGGGTTAAAGGGTTTTGGCAGATAATCATCCGCGCCTGCT
The DNA here is from genome assembly GCF_032004885.1 of Moraxella sp. CTOTU47579. Lineage (NCBI taxonomy): Bacteria > Pseudomonadati > Pseudomonadota > Gammaproteobacteria > Moraxellales > Moraxellaceae > Moraxella > Moraxella sp. CTOTU47579. The sequence continues at coordinate 4,560 of NZ_DALZOJ010000010.1, read as the reverse complement.
TCAAGTCCTGCGATACGATCGGCATCGGAACCTTTAGCGGTCAACATAATAATCGGGATATCGGAGTTTTCTGCGCGTAAGCGATGGCAAATACTGATACCGTCTTCGTTAGGTAGCATCAAATCAAGCACAATCAGCGAAAATAACTCGCGCTGCATCAATTTGTCCATTTGGCTACCATCATGCGCAGTACGTACGATATAACCATCGTCTTCTAAGAAACGTTGCAGCAAAGTGCGAAGGCGCGCATCATCATCAACGACCAAAATGCGCTGATTCATATCGCCGGCGGCTGATGGATTGGGGGTAGATTCTACAGTGGGGTTAATGTCATCACTCATTGATTATTTTCCTCATTTTTATCGTCGATATTCCTATCACCAATATTCCTATCATTAATGTTATTTTCACTCGAATGTTGTTTTCGCTACATAGTTTTCATAAACACCCAATTATTTTTTATAAAGGCTAAATATGTTCCATTAGCGTGTTAACCCTGATGGTTAGGACAAGCAATGTTATAAAATATATGGGTATAAAAATTTTTATTAAGGACTGATAAAGGTATTTTGAAACGATTGGTTACAACTTGCAAGCATTATCAATCTTATTATTTAGCTAAATTTGCGTGGTTATGCGGTTATTAAAGCAAAAAAATGTGTCGATTGCTGTAGTGATTTTGCTAAAAATGCGACGTTAGCTTGTAGGGTAGCCACCTATGATATAGTCATCAGTTAGCAAAATCTTAGTTTAGCAACAGGGGTATAATTGGCAAGGTAAAAATTCACTAAAGATTTTTGTTAAAATAGCGTTTACCTATTATCTTTTTGTATTGTTTTGTTATAATGCGTGAACTCTGAAGTTTTGAGTTCATCCTTATAAGTGTTAGGCAAAAATATGACTACAAACGTTACTGCCATTGCGGCTAATCCAGCGGTAGATGTACTCTCTGAGCAAGTCCAGCAAGCCATTTATCAAAAATTAGCTGCCAATCTTGGTATCAAACTCAACCAAATGATGGCATTCGTCAAACTCTACGATGATGGCGCGACGATTCCGTTTATTGCACGCTATCGTAAAGACCAAACCGGCGGGCTCGATGACATACAGTTGCGTAGTCTGGAAAAATCGCTCAGCTATGAACGAGATATGGCCATTCGCCGCCAAAAAATCATTGAGCTGTTGATCTCACAAAATAAGTTGACCGATGAATTAAGTGAACGCATCAATCAAGCGGCATCCAAACTTGAATTAGAAGACATTTATTTGCCGTATCGTCCGCGCCGCCGCTCATTGGCAACCCAAGCGCGTGAAGCAGGACTTGAGCCAATTGCCTTGGCAGTTTTAAATGACTCGGTAAGCCCAGCATCAGCATTATCAGATTACCAAGCACCAGCGCCTGTACAAGATGACAATGGCGAAGCCGAAGCGTCAATTTTTGAAGATAAAGAAAAACAGCTATCAGGCATCGGTGCCATTATTATCGATGAGTGGACACAGCAGCTTGACCTACTCGATAAACTGCGCGTCGGCTTTGGTAAAATCGCCCAAATTCATAGCCGTCTAGTGGGCGAGGAAAAACGGGAAGTCGGCGAAAAATACAAAGACTATTTTGACCACGCTGAAAGCTTGGCGCGTCTACCCAATCATCGATTATTAGCGATGCTACGCGGTCGCCAAGACAACGTACTGACGATTGCCATTGAAGGTGATGATGCGCCATTTATTGAGCAGATTAATCAGGCATTTAACTTAACGGCTGCCGAGCCTAGTGACCGTCAACAGTTTTTATTGTCACTGGGCAAAAAACTGTGGTTGGACAAATGGCGTCCGCATATTGAGCATCGTTTGCTCACAGAAAAACGCTTAACGGCTGAATCTGCAGCAATTGACGTGTTTGCAAACAATTTACAGCATCTATTAATGGCAGCGCCAGCGGGTCAAAAAACGATTTTAGGCGTCGATCCGGGTATCCGTCATGGCGTCAAAATGGCTGTGGTTGATAGCCTAGGTCATGTTGCCAAAAATAGCGATGATAGTTTTGCGATTGCAACGGTGTATCCATTTGCTCCAGACAATAAGGTCGATGAAGCCAAACAAACCATTGCAGATTTACTCAAAAATCACCATGTGCATTTAATCGCCATTGGTAATGGTACGGCTAGCCGTGAGACAGATGCTTTAATCAAAGAAATTTTGGCAGAACACAGCGCTCAAGGAAACGGCGATATCAAAGCCGTGCCTGTGGTAGTCAATGAGTCTGGTGCGTCTGTGTACTCAGCGAGCGAACTGGCATCGCAAGAATTACAAGAGCTTGATGTATCCATTCGTGGGGCAGTATCGATTGCCCGTCGTTTGCAAGATCCCTTGTCTGAGCTGGTTAAAGTCGATCCCAAAGCCATTGGCGTGGGTCAATATCAGCATGACGTCAACCAAACGCAGCTGGCTGATAGTTTAACCAAAGTCACGCAAGACTGCGTGAATGCGGTGGGCGTAGATGTCAATACTGCAAGTCCTGCGATTTTATCTTATATTGCAGGTCTCAATGTCAATGTAGCACAGCAAATTGTCAACTACCGCAACGAACATGGCGCCTTTGCCAACCGTGAACAGCTCAAAAATGTGCCAAGATTGGGTGCCAAAACTTTTGAACAAGCGGCAGGTTTTTTACGCATTCGTGGCGGTGATGAGCCGTTAGATGCAACAGGCTTACACCCAGAAAACTACGAGATGGTCAAACAATGGCTGGCCTCAACCGACAACAACCTCAACGATGTGCTAGGTGACGAGTCAGCGCTTAACAATCTGACCGCTTCACTTATCGCTGCCGCAAACGATGAGGTTAATGATGACGAGCAAGCAACGCTGAAAGCCGCTGCCATCAAACAAGAATTAGCCAAACCTGCCCACGATCCAAGACCGAGCTTTAAAACAGCGCAGTTCCGTGACGATGTCAATAGCCTCAACGATTTAACCGAAGGCATGACGCTTGAAGGCGTGGTCACCAATGTGACAAGTTTTGGTTGTTTTGTTGATGTTGGCGTACATCAAGATGGCTTGGTACATATCTCAGAGATGGGTAACGAGTTTATCGCCGATCCGTTAAATCATGTCAAACCAGGTGATATCGTCACCGTTCGCGTGATTTCAGTGGATGCCGAACGCAAACGCGTGGGCTTTAGCATGAAGTCAGACACCCCAATGGCAGCCAAACCTGCTGAAAAAGCCCCCGCTGATAAAGCAAAAAATACCAACCAACCAGTGGCTGGTACCGCGAAAAAACACGCAGACCATAGCGAGCGCGGCAGCAAATCAGCCAAACATTCGGGCAAACCCCAACGTAGTGACAAAGCCGCTAAACCGCAAAACCAAGCAGCCGACAAACCGCAAAAAATCGGTAGCTTAGGTGCGTTGTTGGCACAAGCAGGTCTAAAAAAATCAACATAAACCCCGCATCATTGGTAAACGGGCATCTAAATGGCTAAATCAATTTAGATGTTGGTATTTGTGATACAAGGTTTCGAGTGAGTGATGGTCAATTTTTTACAAGCATTTTGGCAAGCGACTCGCCCACGCACTTATCCACTAGCGGTGGCTGGCATCATAGTAGCCAATGCGTTGGCATACTCCCGTATTGGCAGCTTTAACAGCAAAAATTGGCAAATCTTTTTGCTAAGCCTTTGGGTTGCCTTAGGCTTACAGATTTTATCCAATTTAGCCAACGACTACGGCGATGGCATACGGGGTACGGATGCCCATCGACTCGACAGACAGACTGCCCAAGGGACAATCAACCCCAAGACCCTCAAGAAATTAATCATAAGTTGGGCACTGTTTATTTTCGGCTGCGGTATTGGCTTACTTTGGCTGAGCTTTAACAGTCTGACCGATTTTTTCACCTTCTTAGCATTGGGCATCATCGCGATTATCGCCGCAGTGACCTATACCATGGGTAAAAACCCCTATGGGTACAATGCGAAAGGCGAAATAGCAGTATTTTTATTCTTCGGCTTAGTTAATGTACTAGGGGGCGTGTACCTACAAACACAATTTATCCGCGTGATGGATATTATTGCTGCGGTGGTGATCGGACTGCTATGCACTTGCGTATTGATGATTAACAATATGCGGGATTTTGACACAGATACACGCGCTGGTAAAAATACCCTTGCCACCACCTTAGGCAAAGAAAGCATGAGCCACCTGTATCGGTTTATGTTGTTGGGTGCTTACTTTTTACTCATTACCTTTGTGACCTTGCGACAAAATTTTTATCTATTAAGCCTACTTGTTCTAATCTCTCCGATTGCGAAGCATCTTAAAATGGTTCGCCATTATAGTGATGAAAATATCCCCTCAAACGCACTAGCGCCAGAGCTAGCCAAAATTGTCTTAATTACCCTAGCGACCAGTATATTGATGAGTGTAAGCATTCTTATCTTTAACTATAAAAAACTAATTTGAAAATAAATCAAAAAACTTTTCGTAGTGGTATTGACAGGGGAAAAGAAAAGCGTATAATACGCACTCACTGGCAGCGACTACAGCCACAAACTGTAG
>NZ_DALZOJ010000009.1:0-84195 GCF_032004885.1 Moraxella sp. CTOTU47579 | reverse complement strand
AAGTTCATGCCTTCTTTGTTTCAACCCCGCTTAAAAGTGTTGAGAGTGGGGTATAAGTTATAAATGTAAATAATACGGAGAATTTGCAATTTATGCGATAGCTGCTGTGAAAAAATGTAACTGCATGGGTAGGTTAACTCATCGAAAGGGCAAATTTGATAGGCTTAAAACTTTGTCAGGTAAAGCGCTTAGACAAGCAAAAAAATAGGCGTGACGGTTGTTTTATTGGGTTACAAGGTTTATCCTTATCCGTTGACATTGAATATTTGGGCAATGCCACGTTAGCGTAAATTTTTTAGCAGTCAAACTTATCAATTAAATGTAGGAGCTATTCATGTTTTCACATGTAGAACCGTATGCGGGTGACCCGATTTTGGGGTTGATGGACAAGCATAAACAAGACCCACGTGCCGACAAAGTTAATTTGGGTGTGGGTGTATATTTTGATAATGACGGTAAATTACCCGTCCTCAACTGTGTGCAAAAAGCTGAAGCACAAATCGCTAATCCACCAAAACCCCGTCCCTATCTGCCAATGGACGGTCTGCCAGGTTATCGCGCCGCTTGCCAAAACCTATTGTTTGGTAAAGACGCACAAGTATTAAAAGACAAGCGTGTGGCAACCACAGCGACCATCGGTGGTTCAGGCGCGCTCAAAGTCGGGGCTGATTTTATTCATGCTTGGTTTCCACAAGCCAAATGCTATGTGTCTGATCCAACGTGGGCGAACCATATTGGTATCTTTGAAGGGTCTGGTTTTGCGGTGGGCAAATATCCCTATTATGATGCAGCGACCAATGGCATCAAATTTGATGAACTCATTGCTTTCTTAAACACCTTGCAAGCCCATGATGTGGTGTTGCTGCATCCCTGTTGTCATAATCCAACGGGCGTTGACTTGACCCAAGCGCAATGGGATAAAGTGCTTGAAGTGGTCAAAGCGAAAAACTTGCTTGCCTTTATGGATATTGCCTATCAAGGCTTTGGTGAAGACATGGATGCAGATGTCTATGCGATTCGCAAAGCAGTGGATATGGGCTTGTTGTTCTTTGTCAGTAACTCATTCTCAAAAAATCTATCACTGTATGGTGAGCGCGTTGGCGGTTTATCTGTGGTGTGTAAAGACGAAGCACAAGCCAAAGCGGTACAAGGTCAATTGCAGTTCAATATCCGCCGCATTTACTCAAGCCCACCTTCGCATGGCGGTCATGTGGTTGATATCGTGATGAATGACGAAGCGTTATTCAATGAATGGGTACAAGAAGTGTATGTGATGCGCGATCGCATCAAAGAAATGCGCCAAAAACTGCGTGACAGCTTAGAGGCCAAATTACCCGGTCGCAGTTTTGAATATATCACCAAGCAAAACGGTATGTTTAGCTATACCGGTCTCACTCCTGAGCAAGTAGCGCGCATTATCAAAGATTTTGGTATCTATATGGTCGCTAATGGCCGTATCTCGGTTGCCGGTCTAAACGCTAGCAATATCGACTATGTAGCCAATGCCATGGCAGAAGTGTTAAAAGACTAAGCTTATTAGATAAGCCTGTTAAAAAACTAAGATAGTTTAAATAATCAAAACCCTTAACCGCGTGTTAGGGGTTTTTTATGACGTATGGCTTACGATTTATAAGTGATGGGTTATGACTTATGATTAACGGGGCGGGGAAGTATTTAAGCCCGTTTTGGTAAGATTGTAGAAATATTTTTGACTGTTGTTAATTAAATCCCCACAAAAAACCTTGCTTTTCGTATCGGCTTTTGCTGAGATACCGATTACAATAATTTTTATAAAAATAGGATATCTTTATGGTCGCCCACAACCCCATACCCAATTTTCAAAACCCAGCTCATTCTACGCCACCATCCATCCCGCAAGCCCTCACCCCCCAGTTTCGAGAAATCGACTACGGCAATAACGTTGCCCAGCGTACCCTGTGCGTTTTGGTGTTGGATTTGTCAGGCTCAATGGCGATACGCTCAGGCAATGGCGACAAACGCCGTATCGATATGCTCAATGAAGGGATTGAAGCGTTTTATCATGATTTGATGAAAGATGAAACAGCCCGCAACCGTGTGCGTTTGGCCATTGTCATCGTGGGCGGGGTCAATGATACCGCAGAGCTGATGATGGACTGGACGGATGCGATTGATTTTTTCCCCATTAAATTTCGTGAAAATGGCATGACGCCGCTCGGACAAGGTATGTTACTTGCGCTCAATTTGATTGAGCAAGAGCGTATCAATCTACGCGACAACGGTATCAATTATACCCGTCCTTGGGTTATTGCCATGACGGATGGTCTGCCCACCGACAGCCAAGATATGTGGCAGGCGGCTATTAATCAATGTCACCAAGCCGAACAAAATAATCAATGTATTATTTATCCGATTGCCATTGACGCAGGCGTGCAAGAAGTTAAGATGCTCAAGCAACTGTCGATTTTAACCCCCCCTGTGCATCTCAACTCCGTTAAGTTTGTCGAATTTTTTGTGTGGTTGTCCGCGAGTCTTAAGACCGTCTCACAATCTGCGCCTGGGGAAACCGTGCAATTAGGGAGCATCTCACCGTGGGCGACCATTCAAAGTTGATGGTAAAGACAATCACCTGCAACGCTCATGATAATAAAAAAACCTAAAAAAACTGGGGATAATGATGAACCAAACCACGGATTTGTTCGCGCCAACATCGCAATTATCAGTCCAATCATCTTGGCAAATGTATGGCGCATCCAGTATTGGTAAATCCCATATCGACAGCAACCTGCCCAATCAAGACAGTATCTATTTGCAAAAAACCGAAAAAGGTATGGTCGCCGTGGTATGTGATGGGGCGGGCTCGGCAAAATTTAGCCAAGCGGGGGCAGCGTTTTTTAGTCAATCAATTGGAAAAATGCTGCTCAGTCTCGGTGTGGGTCTCAGTGTTAGTCACAGTGTCAGTATCAGCGGCATTGCGTTTGATTTGGTGCAAGTCAAACAGCAAATTATCGAGCAATTATCACAAATACGCCTCGACCTGCAGTCACAGCTGACCGCTGAATCGAGCCTAAGAGATTATCACACCACCTTTACTGGGCTACTCATTCATTCAAATCATCAAGCACTATTGGTGCAAATCGGTGATAGTCCTCTTATCACCAGCCAATTTGTTGTCCGCCATCCTCACATTGATTATTTTACCAACTTGCAAGTGTACGGAGATGATAGCAAGAATGAATACGTCAATGAGACGCATTTTATCACCCAAGACAATTGGCAATCCTTTTTAAGGGTTGAGCCCATTGATTTATCGCAAGTGGATTGCCTTGCACTGATGTCGGATGGCTGTGCGGACTTGGTATTTGAAGGCGCAAGTGTTACGCCCAAAATTTACCGCCCTTTTTTTGGTAACTTGCTATTTAATTTAACCCAAAGTCAAAGCTTACAGCAGGGCAGCGCGATTATTGAACAGGCGCTTGGCAACCCTGCCACCTATCGATTAACCGGTGATGATAAATCCTTGGTGGTATTACTAAAAAATCAACAGCATTATCAAAGCCTTGAACCGATGGTTGAGGGGCAAAATAAAACCCTAGCGAATGACACCCTAGAAAATGACACGATAGCGACTGCACCAAACAACCCCACGGTTTGGCATGCCGATGCTGTCAATCATAAAAATACCCGCGCCACTAGCACGCCTGATGACGTAGCATTTAATGACATAACCTCCAATAACATCAATAACATAGCGCCTAACCCAAATCCGCACTTTGACAGTGTTGTACAGACTGCTCCTGCAACGCCAGCGGCCACAACGTCACAGGCGTTGCCCCCTTCGCAGTCCGTCAGTGACTCAACCAGACAGCGGCGTAATACTGCTATGATGGCTGGCGCCGCGATGCTCATTGGCACAGGCATATTGGGCTGGATAAATAAAGATCGATTGCTCCCCACGCAAACTGTCAACAATGCCAATACTGCGGCATCGGTGGCGAGCACAACGCCCATCTCGGCTATAACGCCCCCACTGACCGCGCACGCACTGGGTGATTCCTATGCCATTGACTTGAGCAAAGCCGCAACGCTTACCGAAAGTGGCAATCCCAGCGATGATCCCATCCTAAAGGTGATAGTAGCCAGTCCGCAAGGTGGTTCTATCAGTGTCATCGAGCAAAAATCCAAACCAACAAGCAGCGCTAAAACTAAAAACAATAATAAAAACGAAAACAAAAATAGGGTGAATCTGCCCTTATTATCCGCCACTGTTACCACGGTGGTCGCTAATAAAAACCCAACGGTTGCCAGTGGCGCAGCGAGTACAGCTTTGCAAAACCAACATACCGAGACTGAGGCTACTTTGGCGGCTACTTTGACCGACTCACAATTTAACAATCATGCTGTCAAACTTGCGGCTAAAGCAAGCTGCTTGCCAGTTACCGATACCCATGATTTGACAAGTTTAGGGGTCACCATCCAGCCCACGATGCATTACTACAACTGCCAAATTAGCTTGCCTATCAAATCGATAACGAGCCAAATAGCTGGGTTAAGCAAAAAGACTGAAATCTTGGATAGTCTGACGCTTGACAAAGGGTTATCAGAAATTTTAACTAGCTCTACTAGCCATAAAGCAGCTACCGCCTCTACGGGTTTGCCTGCTAGCACGGTCAGCGATTCTAGCGGCAATCAGCAAATACAGCTATACTATTTGGGTATTACTGACACAATAAATCATATGAGTGCCACTGCTAGCACTGAGTTAGCCGCTTTACCCACCTCATCTGCCAATCTTAAGAGATAGTTCATGCCGTATTTAATTGCAAACAATCAGCGTATCACCATTGATTTGCCTATCTCTCATGAGATCGGCTCTGGCGGTATGGGCATTGTCTACCGTCTTGGTAATCTGTTAGGCACGGGCAATTTGGTGGCAAAAATCTTTAAAAATCCCATCGACCCCAAAAACCCCAGCCTTGCCAAACTACAAGCCATGATGGCGCGCCCGCCTGAGCATATTTATGAAGTGATTAATGGGGTAGGATATACCCAGTTTGCTTGGGTGAGACATCTGATTGTCGGCGAGCATGATGAGCTCATTGGCTATGCCATGCCAGAGCTGGATTTTGATAGGTCGTTATCGCTCAATCCTTTTATGTACCCACGAGAGGCAGCAAAACTGACCGCGTATCAGCAGAGTCTCAATTATCGCGTGCAGCTGTGTGCCAATATTAGCGCCTTGATGGCGGATTTACATGGTCATGGGCATGCCTTTATTGATTTTAAAGAAGCCAATATGCGCCTGATGCCAGAGCCAAGCACGGGCATGGATGATGATTATAAAGGCTTTATCGTTGGGTTTATCGACTGTGATAGCTACCGTATTACTGGCAGTGATGGCAGCGTTTATCCAAGTCCTGTCATATCACCTGAAATGACCAGTCCTGAATACCATGAACACAAAGATATTGGTTTGTTGGATGAAAAACACGACCGTTTTGTACTGGCGATTGAGCTGTTTAAAATTTTAAACAATGGTATTCATCCTTTTTATTTTATCCCTGTCTCAGACCGATTAAAAAATGCTGCCCATCGCAACACCGACCAATTTATCAAAGAGCGGCTATATGCTTATGGCTTGCAGCCACACCCAGAGATTGCCCCGCTAAAAAACAGCATTCATATGTGTTGGGATGACCAAACCCGTGCAATGTTTGATAAAGCGTTTTTATCCACCCATCCAACTGATCGCCCAAGCGCCGCCGAGTGGGAAAACCATCTACGCGGATTGGTTCAACACCGCCAGTTTAAAGTGTGTGAAAATTATCCCAATGATGCTAGCCACATTCATTTTGTTGGTAAACCCTGTCATCGCTGTCTGTTTTTAACCGTACCCAATAACCCGTTAACCACGCCCGTCACACCTGTGCCCGCAATCATCGCTGCAGCGACAACCAGCGTCTGGCAAACCACGCCCACCCGTGCTTCTGTAGCGTCCACTGCCGCAAATCACCCAAGTCATCAGCCAAGCGCGGCTTTGGCCGGTTTGATGGGTGATGAGACATTGGCAAATAATCGTCGGCTTGAGCAATCGCTCAATACTCAGGCTAACAGTCACCGGGGCATACCGAGCCAACCCATCAATATAGTCAATGCAAATGTAGTCAATGCAGGGGATGCAGTCGATGACGCGACCCAAACACCGGCGACTCATTCAATGGCGATGCCAGATACGATGCTAGATACAATGACAGATGCGAGAACAGCACCCACGCATCACACTGATACTACAGAGACGACACCCACTACGCCACCGTATACTACTTCTACCGGTGAGGTATCTGTCAAAAAGCCCTCTAAAGGGTGGCTGATAGCGATGATTGCTGCCCTAATTGCTGGCCTAGTGGCAATCGGTGGCTATGGCGTATCAAGGTTAAAATCCGCCTCAACACCGACGACATCACAATCCGCCACTACCAATCAGTCCGATAATACCAAAGCGGCAAGTACCGATGATAATTCACAAAAAAAACCAAAAAGCCAAAATAGTTACAGCACCATCATCAAATCGCTACCGACTGCAAAAGCCACTATGACGCAAGCGCTTAAAGAGCAAAGTGGCTTTTTTTCTTCCTCGTCGCAAACTAGCGTAGCCAAGCTGTATCAAGACACGCTCGGTATTAGCCCCGAGTTTTTTGATAAAGTCGTCAAGGTGGGTGAGTTTGCCGAGCCATCGCTCAAACAGCTGCAAGAGCTCGGTTACAGCCAAGATATCAATGCGACAAAGCAATACTCGCTTGAAGCCTTTCGCAACGCGGATATGGGCTATTTTAAACAGCAGCCCACGAATAAAACGCTCGCCAAACAACTCAATGAAGCAGCAAAAAGCTATTACTGGCGCAAAAAAGACCCAAAAGCCGCCGCTTATCTTCAAGCGCAAGCAGTGAAATACAATCCCAACCAAGGCGAATATGTCGCCAATTTTGCTTATTATTTATTTAAAAACAACTATCCTTATAGCAAATCTTTTTTGCTTTATGCGCTACAAACGCCGCGTGATAGCAGCAAATATCCCAATACGTATATGATTGAATTGGCAGCGGCAATGGCACTGCAAGCGGGTGATGACAAAGGCGCGGTGGGGTCGTTATTGGCACAGTTTTATACCACTGACGATCAACAAAAACGTTGCCAAAACATGTTAAATTATCCGCAAACCTATCCAGAACTGGTACCCATCGCCGAGAAAGTGTTAGCCATTATCGACCAGCAAAACAGTAGCGGCGCCAATCCTGTGCCTGCTGAGTGTTTGCCGCCATACAACTGGGTGGTTGGATCGTCAAATTAGTTTATCAAATTGAAAATATGAAAATATGAAAATAGGGTAGTAAACATCTATGATTATTGTCTGCCAACAATGTGGTCAAAAATTACCAAAAACTGCGGTTATGTGCCCAAATTGTGGCAGTCGTCAGTTTGCGCAACAATCTGATAATCATACTCAGCCGCAGCAAGCAAATTCTTTTGTACAGTCAAGTGGCTATAATGCCTATGACGCGCCGCAGCCCGAACATTCTACTTGGCAAAGTTATACACCAAATCCATCTGCAGGCAATTATCAACCGACCGATATGCCAGCTGTGCAGGCTAGTCAACCTATGCAGCAACCTGCTCAACCAATCTATGCACAGCCTAATTATGAACAGCCTGATATTGCTCAAGCGTCAAATCCACCCGCACAACCTACTGACTACGCAAATCCTTATGTCGCTCCCGCAGTACAGCCACAGCAACCTAGCCAATACCCAACGCCCACTACCAATCAGCTGCCTTCGACCGCGCTGCAGACTCGTAAGCCGGCTCATACCATGCTATATGCAGGTTTTGTGCGCCGCGCATTGGCTTATCTATTTGATTTAGCGTTAGTCAGTTTATTATTGGGATTGGCTTATCAATTATTGTTGCCGCAGATTTTACCGCAGCTTGGCATTCGTGGGTTTACCGATCAAACGCTTGCCTTGATAGCGTATGGATTTTATTTGTTTTATATGACGTTATTGACCTGTTTGGGACGACAAGCAACGGTGGGCAAGGTGATTATGGGTATGTGGGTGTTTGGTATGCAGGGACAACGGGTTAATTTTTTCCATGCGTTAATCCGCGAAACCTTAAAGCTTATCTTATTGCCATTTGGTTTTTTGATGTGGTTTACCGCCCGTAAACAAACGCTGCATGATTTAATCGCACGCACGGTGGTGTTGTATGACCCCAATTAATTTTTAAACATGGATAGCAATAAAAAAAGTTAATCAATTTGGAAAACCCCATGCTAAACATAGTGAGTCGTACAAAAGCCAGCAAAAAACCTAACGCCAAAGCGCAAACGTTGAGCGAAATCATAATTTTAGCGGTGGTATGGCTCCTGTTAATTGGCGCATTTTTACTGGCAGATTACGCCCATTCGCCCAAACTGCAGCGTTATCAACTCGAACTCACCAGCTATACTGAAGGCATCGCCAAACCGCAACTGCTCAGCAAATATTGTGGCGACAATGTCATTACTAATCTGTATGACAACCGTAATGACCCCAATTATGGCATGACTCAAGCCTGTGCCCAAGCCAGTCAGCCCGCACAATTAATGAGTGAGGCAAAGCAACATTTTACCAAAACCCAACAAGCCTTAGCGGCCGCATGGCAAGCCCAAGGCAAACAGCAACGCCAAACCGAGCTGGTTGAAAATGAAACCGAAGTGAATTTGGGTGGCGATAAACTCAGCAATCGCCAAGATTGGCTACACCTTAACGCTAGTGGGCAACTCGATAGTTTAAACAACCTAATGGCGGTAAAAACCGATAAATTATCCCCTGCCGACCAAGCTAATTTTGCCGTGTCAATGCTTGCGGTCGCCGATGGCAATCGACGTTTTGCCTACAATCGCCTGTTTAGCAATCAGCCTGCTATTGCCAAACTGTTAAATCAATCGGCAAACGATGTCGCCAGTATCTATGACGCCAATAACAACCAACAAAAAGCCTTGCAAGCGAACAATTTACTGCCGTTAATTGGCACGCCCATGCATTTGGGAATGCTCACGCAGGTGTGTATTTGGTCATGGGTGACGTGGGGGTTACTGTGGCTGTCTCGGCGTAAGCACTGGCTGGAAGTGTTACCGATAGCCATCACTGTGTGGGGACTGGTCATTGCAGGTGTTAGCCATACAGTGATATTGCCGATGATGGTGGGGGGTGTGATGTTTTGCGTCGGCGTGTTACTGAGTGTATTGACGATTTTTTCGCCCATGCGTCGGTTGATGGAAAAATTCCCTGATAATCGGGAAATACAGTCATCAGTATGGATTTATCCATTATTTGTGGGTTTTACCACCTTTGGCTTGATGATTTTATTTGACTTAAGCACCCGTAGTTATTTGTCACTGCGTTATATTTTTCTCAATCATTTCAAAGATTTGTTTTGGTGTTTTGTGTTTATTAGCCTGGCTCGCCCGATTAGCAGTTTGGTTAGTTGGGGGCTTAAAACCCTCGTTGCCAATAACTTACTACACAGCAGTTGGGGCAATGTCAAATCGGCGATGACTAAAGCCCGTGTGTGGCTGCTTGCCTTTGCGGTGGGTTATTTGGGCTTGGCAGTGTTGATTCACAGTGACAGTGCGAAAGTCGCTGAACTGTCAAAGATTTGGCTGATGGTGTTCTTGGGCGTGTTTTTGGCGATTAACCAACGCGGCTTGATTAATCATCTGTTTTTCCGCTCCAAAAAAATGACCCTGCTGCTTGCTTTCGCGGTGGTGTTGCCGTTTATTGCACTGGGTATTGCCAATGAAAAAGGCACCATGTTGGTATTTTTGTTTTTGTTTACCTTTTTGGTGGGCGTGGCGCTATCCAACAAAATTTTCCAAATGGGCGGTCGGGGTTATATTTTGGGCGTGTTGTCGAGTACCGCGATTTTGCTTTTGCTGATGATGGTATTGGTGAATTTAAGCGGGTTTGATGCGCGTACTGCCGAGCGGGTCAATGCGTGGGTCAATCCGTTTGTGGCGAGCAACGATCAGATGGCGATTTTGCATTGGTTTCGCGATAGTGTGCCGATGATTGGCTATGGGTTTGGCGATATTCCGTGGTGTGGTTATCATTTGTCGGGCTGTCAAGGCGTACCGCTACAGATGCAAAGTGACTATACCATCACTTCGGTGATGGCAGTGGTGGGTATCGGGGCCAGTGTGGGGCTGATGATGGTGTATTTTGCGTGGCTGGTACTGATTGCCCGTCAGCAGATGGCGTTCGCCAGTGAGCAGATGAAATCACGGCTGTTATCGGGTGGTTATTTTTTGCTGGCGTGGGTGATTTTGCTGTGGGTGGTGATTACGGTGTTTCAGGCACTTGTCACCATTTCAGGGAATTTAGGAATTTTACCGCTCACGGGGGTGACCTTGCCGTTTTTAAGTTATGGCACCAGTAATTTATGGCTCAATAGTATTATGCTCAGTTTGGCGCTGTTTCAGCCAAAGCTGATGTTGGACGGCAATAAACCATAAACCGTATGCTCAATAACTTATCCAATTGTAGAAACGTCAAATTTTAGTAAGGCTTGCAAAAATTAAAGGTTCAAAATGACCGAAAACCAAACCCCGAAAGACGAAAACAGTCAAGAAACTATGAACAGTGGCAAGTTAGAAACTGTTCAAAAAATAGATTCTAACATCTTACCACAAGATAATAATGTCACTGATTCAACCACAGAGATTGAAGAAACAGCCACGCCTGCCAATACCTCCGACAATACGCAAGCAAGTGAAACAAAAAATAGTAACAAAAAAATCAAAAACGACGGTAAAGTTGCCAGTTTTCGGGTTTCTCAAGCGCTTTACAAAACCATTTTGACCAACTTACAAGTAATTTTGGTGGTGTTTGTTGTCGGCCTTATCGGCTGGCTGGCCTGGTATCTCTCGCCCTTAACCGCCTCAAATACCACGTACAATGCAGAGGCGAATGAAAACGCCGTGTCACTTGTCGTCGATAATCTGGGTATGGCGGATGTGGTCAACCAAGCCAACAGCCAAAATACTAATACCCAAAGTGCAAACGCTAATCTATCAACTTCGGTCAACGCCACGCCTGCCAAAACGTGCGACTTAATGCAGCCCAAAAACCAAGCCCGTTTTACCGACAGTATCAACCGAGTTAATCAAAGTCTGCTCAGCTTGTATCAGCAAAAACGTCTAGCCAACCAATACCAACTGCAAACTGCCAGCCTTTGGCAACAAGCCTGTGAGCAACATATCAACGAAGACGCGTTAGCCTTTGCGCTAAAAACGCTTGCCAACCCAGAGCGGTTGTTGCAACTACAATGGCGAGAACAACAGCCCAATCGCCGCAATCAAAACGACCCCAATGTCGCACATATGCCAACCAATTGGCTCACCCAAACCAACCCTTGGTATGGGCTACCGGGCTGTGTATACATCAAAACCGCCAAAACGGCGGACAATCAAACAGGCTATCTGTATGTCGATAGTCGTGGCAATACCATGACTGACACAGGTGACGTTGACTCATTAACCCAGCTTTGTAACAACCCTAGATTGATTCCGATGTCGGTCAAGTCCTTGGCGGTCAAACCATTGACAGGGGCGGCGACTTTACCCAATGCACCAGCATCTGACCCAAATAATGCTTTTAATAAAACCAAAAACGATATTCAAAACCAAGCCAATGGCGTGTTGCAAACCCTACAAGACAAACCCACGCAAGACCCGAAGAAACGGATTGCCTCCACCAGCAAAACTGAGGTTGCTTTGCCGACCAATCTAGGGTTGATGTATAGCGAATTGTCCAACATTCACGCCAGCCATTTTGACCGCCAGTTATTGGATGCTTATCAAAGCTACCAACAAAAAAATGATCAACGCAGCTGGTGGCAAAAACTCACTGCACCGCCAATCAATAGCATCAATGTCGATGGCTCGGATATCAAAATCGGCTACAACATGGCGTTAACCCTAGATCCCGCCGTACAGACTACCGCCCAGCAAGTAGCGGATTGTGTTACCAATAACCCCAATGGCACGGACTGTAATAACGTGCTTTCGCCTGCGTTGCAAAACGTCGCCAATGGTATGTATGAAAACGCCTTGGTACGCAGTATCGGTATCGCGGTGATTGATGTCAAAACCCAAGGCGTGCTTGCCCTTGCTAGCGCTGACTCCAACTGCTACCGTGCCGATAATGGCGATACCACGATTAAGCCCACAGGCTGCCCAATACTGTGGAAAAAAGACTGGAGCAAGCAAAACCTCATGAACCATGCTTTATACCAAACCGTGTACCCAGGTTCGACCGTTAAAACCGTACAAGCATTGGCACTGGTACGCGCCAATCCACGGTTTAAAAATATGCAAACCCCTGAAGCGCAATATCTTAAACAAGTAATAGCAAGCTCATCTACCGAAAAAGTGGCGAATTTTTTATATTGTCACCGCACGACCAGTGCGATGTCATTGCAACGTGACCGACAAGGCGTTTGCCCAGGTATGCCCGCCTTTAAAAAAGCCAGTGATGACATGGGCTGGAGTGTGAATTGTGCCGATAAAGGGGGAGTGAATTGCGGATTTAAAGATTTACTGTTTGGTAAAGCCTACAATAGTGACCCGATGCTACAAAGCCGCTATTTCTCAGGCGTGCTGCTCACCGATGGCAAGCAAGATTACACCACCAAGCAATTACAATTTACCGAAAGCCAAGTGGCAAGCTGTGTCAAAGCCAATGGCGGACGTATGAATGGGGCGTGTCGTCAAGGGGGCGATATGCTCAATGCCAGCATGAACCAAGTGTTTGGCGCAGGTAATGCCAAAACCTCGGTACTGGGTGTGTCGGATATGTTTGCCAATCTGCTGATTGCCGATAATGGCGCGACCCAACGTCGCGGCGTGCATTTGATTGAGGATTTGTGGGGCGTCAATCAAATTCCGCTGCGCCCTAAAGCCTGGCGAGGCGATGCCCAAAGCCAAGAGATATTGACCACAGCTACTAGCCAACTCGGCGCCATGCCTCTGGGCATCAATCAATCTGAGGCCCGCGGTGCGCTTAATTTATTATCAGGTACGCTGCTAGCAGGCACAGGTTTGGGAGGCGGCAACGGCACAGCTTTCACTGCCTGTAACCAAGCGATTGGTAGCTGTGCTTGGACACAGGGCGTGATAGTGGGCAAAACAGGCACACCCGGCTTTAACTACCCAACCACACAAAACGGTCGCAGCTTTTATACCCCCAATGTCACCGTCACTATGGTGGCAAATCTGTGTAACAATGCGGACATTCGCGCAGGCAAAACTCAGCCATCGGTGGCGTGTTATGCTCGTCCGTATAAATGGTTTGTCTATGGGCTAAAAGATAAAAATGGCAAATGGGATAAAGCGGTAGCGGTATTGGTTGAACGTAACTGGACTAAAAACGGCTTGGTCGATGACCCCCGTGATGGCATTAACCGAGCGGTACAGGCAGGCATGATATTAGCCAAACAGATGTATCAAAGCTCAGCGATTAGCCGTCCTGCCAGCGCCAAGCCACTGGCTGATTCAGTGGCTAGTCCAGTGACTGATACTACGCAAGCTGTTAAAAAAACGCAAACCCATTAATAAAAAATTTCACCATTAAGAGTAAATTATGGCTTACATCACCACCAACCACCGGTTTATCATTGACGACAAACACCCAAGCGATGTGTTTGATGAAATGGAAAATTTCTTTAGCCTATACACCACCGCCATTGATGACTTACAACGGGTGAGCGTTCAGCTGTCCGTGCCGACGAGTTTTGATATCACTGCCAATAAGAAAATGGCAGAAAGCTACCGACACTTTACCCAATCGCTCAAATACACCATGCCTGATATTCATATATTGCCGATTAAAACCCATGCCGCCCAAACAGCGGATGACGATGACACAGTCAGCGAAGCAGATAATTCGGTCATTTTGCTGATTCAACGGCTTGACGGCTATGCGCTAAATGATGAAGACGAGAACCCCAGTCTATATCAAAGCCTGTTAGGGCGACTGATGCCACGATTTGCCGAAGAAAAATCTGCCACAGGACACTACCCTGAACGCGCCCCAATTACCTTACCTGAACCTATCGCGCAACCAGCGCCTGTAGCACCGATACCTGTATCGCCGCAGTACCCAACCCAGCCTGTTTCGCCACAACCGCAGCCTGATCAAGCTTATCAAATACCTGTGCAACCAACAACACCGCCTTCAAACCCCAATCCAGTGCCTGCAGTTGCGCCGATGCAGTCGCCGCTGGTCAATACCGAGCCTACACCACATAAGCCACAACCTACGAGGGTACAACCGCCAACAGCTGCGCCCAAGCCGATGGTAACTGTGTTGCCAAACATCCAAAAATCCGCCAAGCCGTATCAAGATTTATTGACCGATGCGATTATGGCAGCGGCGAAACAATGGGTAAATAAATCCCAAGTGATTACTCAAATCACCTTAAAATCTAATGATGGACTGACAACCGCGATGGTAGAGCAGTTATTTAGCAGTTTTAATCATGCCCATAAATCCACCAATACCCCGCATGATGCCATTGATTTGGTATCTTACGGCTATGAGGTGTTAAAACCCAAGCTTGCCACAATTGGGGTAAGCTTGTCCGACGAAGCGCAATTTGGGTTAAAAGCCAAAGTGCAAGCCACGCCAACGGATATCGCACGTTTGCAAAAAGGTGAGGTATTTAGCAATGAGATTAAACTGGGTGTTAAATTCATTACTCAGAATCAGGCACAGCCAAACTCAAATCATCATATCGTAGCAAGCCCGCCCGCTTTTAGTACTGCTAGTACTGCGCCACGCCAAGCGCAAAGCAAACTGCCGCAGTTGAACCAAAATCTACAGCAGATTGTTTTGACCATAAAATCTGTGGATGGGCTAGGGGAGCGCCAACAAAAAGTACGCGAGTTTCCGATTGTGTTTGCCAGTCGCGAGGCGCAAATCGCCCATGCCTTACGTCTATTTGCCGCCAATGACCTAAAGCTTGCCAGTGGCGTGTATTTTGCGATTGTCGAATCTCAAGGACAGCTGCTGATTGATGAGATTGATCCCAACATCAGCATTACCCGAAACGGTCAACCCATCAACCGACATGATGTTTTGCTGCCCAATGATGTGCTAAGCATTAATCATGCGATAACCGTGCAGTTGTTGTTAGCCCAATAAATGGGCGTAAAATAAAACAGCATCGATAAAGTGGTTTTTAAAAATGATAGATTTAACATGATAGAGCGTGGCATGAAACCCAGTAAGTTATATTTACCCCATGATAAGTTGTATATGGGTGGGCGGCTTATCGATTATTTGGCAGCGCATTTTTCTCATATTAGTTTGGCAAACTGGCAACGACGGTTTGACAGCGGTTTAATTAGCCTTGAGCGTGGCGAGCCGCTCAAACACGATTCGCCCTATTTGGCAGGGCAAACCATCTTGTACTATAGGCAGGTTGAGAATGAGCCTATCATTCCATTTGAGCCCAGCATTATTCATTTGGATGAACATTTACTGGTGGTCGATAAACCGCATTTTTTACCCGTCACACCGTCAGGTCACTATGTCAGCCAAACCCTACTAGCCAAATTAAGAAATCATCCAGATTTACAGCAGTTAGCGGTAAATGATATCTCACCCTTGCATCGGTTGGATAAGGACACGGCAGGCGTGATGTTATTATCGGTTAATCCAAGTAGTCGCGCTTGCTATCATGCGCTGTTTGCCGATAGACACATACACAAAACTTACCACGCCATAGCACCGACTCGCAGCGATTTATGTTATCCCTTTCACATCCATTCCAGACTTGAGAGTGGTGAGCCGTTTTTTTTGACCAAGACGGTCGAAGGTGAGCCCAATGCGCACACTATGATTGAATTAATTGAAAATAACGGGGCGTTTAGCTTATACCGATTAACCCCGGTGACGGGCAAAAAACACCAATTGCGGGTGCATATGGCAAATTTAGGTATGCCGCTGTTAAATGACAATTTTTATCCCACTGTTAATACTGTCAAGACCCAAGGCAGTAGCGATTTTACGAAGCCTTTGCAACTGTTGGCAAAATCCATCGACTTTATTGACCCCATCACCCAGCAAGCAAGGCGTTTTGATAGCCAGCTACGGCTGATAAAAAATTCTAACTGATTGATTTATTTAATTTTTATCATTTCTTTAAGCTGTTCACTGGCAAGTTTGACATCTTTTTGCCCCAAAATTGCAGAAACGACTGCCACGCCGTCAATCACATCACCAGTGGACGTGTCGGCAGCTTGCAGGGATTGTTGTAAGGCGGGCAGGGTGGTGTGATTGATACCACCAATGGCGACAATCGGAAGCGTTACCGCTTGTCGTATTTGCGTTAAGCTCGCTATGGTAACTGTTTGGGCATCTTGTTTGGTGGATGTGGCAAACATCGCGCCAACGCCCAAATAATCTGCGCCGTCTGCTTGCGCTTGGATGGCTTGCTGGGCGGTGCGCGCGGAAACCCCAATGATTTTATCCTTGCCTAAAATTTGCCGAACCACGCGACACGGCAAATCACTTTGACCGATATGCACCCCATCTGCCTCAACTGCTAAGGCGATATCGACACGATCGTTTATGAGTAATGGTACGTTATAGCGGTGGCAAATCGCTTTGATACGCAGCGCGCGCTCATAGAACGCTTTGCTAGCAATCGCTTTTTCTCGAAGCTGCACCAATGTCACGCCGCCCAATATCGCTTGTTCAACGGCTTGTTCAAGCGTTTGCTGTTGCAGGCAATTGCGATCTGTGACCAAATATAGCCGATAATCAGCACGGTTATGCATCATGTTTGACTTCCAATATCATATTGACATGCTCAATGCCGTCTTCAAGGTAACAGTCACCTTGCATACAAAAGCCGAGCGCTTGATAAAAGTGGATCAGATAAGTTTGAGCGGCGATAAAAATCGGCTGGCTAGGGTAGTATTGCTGGCAAATTTCAATGGCTTTTTGCATCAAATCATGCCCATAATGGTGACCGCGAAAATCGCCAACCGTTAACACGCGACCAATCGCCACATAACCCAAATAATGATAATCAGGTGGGATAATCCGCGCATAACACACCAGATTATTATTAATAAAACCCTGTAAATGCCAACACACCAAGTCGGTATCATCAATGTCTGGATAAGCGCAATGTTGCTCTACAACAAACACCTCACAGCGCGCCTTAAAAATATTATATAAGGCTTGTGCTGATAACTGTGGCAGTAGATTGAGTTGAAACGTTAGCATACGAATAAATCGAACATCTGCATTATTTTAAGCTGGCTGGGCTGTCGATAGTATGCCATTTGACCATTTTTTTACCCAATAACGGCAAGCAAAACGAAGGCAATTGGTACGCGCCAATCAGCGGTAAAAACATCGCACCCATAAACGGCGTGGTGATGGTATACGCCAATAACACATTGCGGCCACCGCAAGCCAGCGCAGAGATAATGGCGTTTTCATAGCCAAAGCGGCGGTATAAAAAATAGGCAGAAAAGTAAAATACTAACGACAAGACAGTGCCCAAACCAAACAAGCTTAACGCCTGCATGGGATTGGTGTCAAAGGTATGTCTAAAGCCCGACATCAATCCAAGCGGAAACATCATCAGTAGAATAATGTTAAACTTAGCAATTTTTGGATAATAAGTATTGAGCGTATCACGGGGAATGTATTGGCGTGCTGCGACCGCCAGAATCATGGGGGCGATAATGTAAATTAATAACCGCTTAATATACAGTACAAAGTCTAAATGGGCGTCCTTGCTGCCAAGCAACCACAATATCACCAGTAAGCTAACAGGCATCACCAACGTGGCTGTGATGGTTTTTGCCATGGCTAATAGTGCATCAAAACCCACTGCATTCACAATAGCGCCCGTACCAAATAGCGGTGCGGTGGCTGACAGACCCGCGATAGCCAACAACAAATCACCACGGACACCTAGCAAATAAGCAATCAAGGTCATGGCTAAGCTCATCAGCGCACTTTGGAAGATGGCAAATCCCCAAACATATTGGGTCGTCATGCGTCTAATCAGCTGGGTTTGGTCAATGCCCAACAAGGTAAAAAACATCAAGAAAAATAAAATCTGCGGCAGCAGCCCAAGGACAAAATGCGACAAGTCAGGAAATATAAATCCAATCACACCAAACAATGGCATAAAAATCGTACTGTGACGGGCAATAAATCCAATCATGATAAATCCTTGGCGATTTTAATGATAAACAAACAAATGATAAATAAATAATTGAGTGAGCATACTACTCATTATTGATTGATAAATGCAAATAGTTTTGCTGCTAATTGTCATTTCATCATTAAACTAATCACAGTAATATACATCCCATTTTTGACGCCGATAGCTTTTATTTCGCATAATGTATATTATGTTAAATAAAATAACTCAAACTAAACGCTAACTGCCACTCAAAGCTCACTGTGTCTGCTAACGGTCTTTTACAGCTTGCAATGCGTTATCAAGATTTTGATTTACCGTCTTTTCTATCAGCGGCAAAAAACTTTTGAATAAAAAACCAAGCTTTGCTTGCATATCAAATACCTCATCATCCACTGTTAACATACCTGTCACACCGGCACGAGAAAAATTGACGCGTATTTGCTCATCACTGCGCACTACATCGCAATGCATTTTATAGTCTTTTTCTGCTGAGACAATCCAATCTTCGGTTATCTCAAAGGCTTGCGCTTTACTGATGCCATGCTCACGATGAATCACAAAATTACTCATACTTTTCTACTTTTTTCTACACTGTCTTGGGTTTTTAGCTGTCTGTTTTTAGCTGTCTATTTTTAGTTGTCTGCGTTAGCTTAATCTAGGTTAGCCCTTCAAAACACGTGCGGGTCACGATAGCGATAATCTCATCATCGTCATACAGCTGCGACGAGCGTAAAAACCCCAGTACAGGGTCACAAGCTCTGGCATATAAGGTATATAAAATTGCCAGTCCTGGTATGTTGCTTTGCAACTTGCCCTCTGCTTGCGCTTGCTCAATCCATTCACCGATGCTATCTGACAACATGACCAAGTTGTTGGTGTAATCGTCATTGGCGATTAGCAGCTCGCGCAGCTGGGAGTTTTCACTCGGCAGATTCGGCATTTTTTGCGCCAGTTTTAGTCGCATCGCCCACTGTGTCAGCGCTTTTAGCTTATCGATGGCTGTTTGGTCGGTCGCGTTTAGCTGATTGATGACCTCAAGCGCTTTGTTCATGATATCAACTAGCGCCGCCATGCCTAGCGCTTCTTTACTGGGAAAATGTCGATACAATGACGCCTTGGCAATGCCCACCGTATCAGCAATCTCATCGACGGTCATCGCGTCATAGCCTTTGGTGGCTAACAAATGGTTGACTGTTTCAATAATCAGCGACTCACGCTCTAGCATCATTCGCTGTTTAAACGTTAACTTTTTCATCACAAGTTTCTAATGTTCTTCAGGTTTCTAATATTTATGAGGTTAAAAATTAGCTAATATTATACTACAAATGTTTTTATGATACTTATTATTTGATTATATACTAATAATTATATTTTTATACTAAATAGTATAAAAACTATTGCCAACCATCGGCTACTCTTTTATAGTATGCGGTAAGCCGTTGTCAAAATTTTGTATTGAGTTGTTATATTGAGTCGCTATGATGCCCAGCCCCCATTCCTCAAAGCCATTATCCATCGTCATTACAGGTGCAACCTCAGGCATCGGTTTACAGTTGGCGATGGATTATCTAAGCCAAGGGCATGAGGTGTATACCGTGGGTCGAAACAGCGATGTTTTGCACATGTTGGCAGCGATGGGTGCAAAAACGATTCAGCTTGACTTAACCGAGTATGATGCCGTGATGCAAGCTTTTAGCGACATTAAAACGCTACATTTATTCATTGCGGCAGCAGGTGTTTGCGAATACATTGACATGCCAGACTTTGATTCGCGGTCTATCATGAGGGTGATGAACGCAAATTATGGCTCGTTGGTGCATGCCATTGAAGCACTACTACCCGCCCTGAAGGCAACTAAAGGTAAAATTGTCACCGTCGGCTCGGCTTCTGCTTTGGTGCCCTTTGTGCGTGCAGAGGGGTATGGTAGCTCAAAAGCGGCAATCCATTATCTGAGCAAAACCTTGCAAATGAGCCTGCAACCTTATGGGGTCAAAGTGGCTTTGGTAGTGCCGGGCTTTGTCAAAACGCCGATGACGCTGCAGAACGACTTTCCAATGCCTTTTTTGCAAACTGTACAGCAAGCCAGCCAAGCCATTCAACACGGGATTGCCAATGATGATAATATCATTGAATTTCCGCAGACATTGGTACAGCCCCTCAAGCTGTTGGCGCAGTTACCTGATGCCGTATGGCATTTTGTGGGCTCAAAACTTTCTCATACGACTTAATCATTTGACTTGTTAATCATTTGACTTGGCTTTAAAGGTATATCCGCACATGGCAGTGTTTACAAAAAAATCCCCGCACTCTACTCATACAGTCCCCAAGACTGTGGTGGCTAATCCTATAGCAGCCAAGCCTACTAAGCCAAATAGCACCCCACCAAAGATTGCCATTATTGGCAGTGGGGTATCAGGGCTAACGTGTGCGTATTATCTCAAAGACAGTCATGCAGTGACGATGTTTGAAAGCAATGATTATTTAGGCGGGCATGTCAATACGCTGGATGTCACTGTTACCGAGCGCTCAGCTTTTAAAAATCCGTTTAGATCATCAACGGAAAAAGTCGCCATCGATACAGGGTTTATTGTATTTAATGAGCGTACTTACCCCAATTTTATTCGCCTGCTTGATGAACTCAACGTGCCATTTCAAAAAGCTGAGATGAGTTTTTCGGTTAAAAATACTTATATTAATTTTGAATACAATGGTCACACTTTAAACACTCTGTTTTCTCAGCGTCGCCATGTGCTAAGCCCTCGATTTTGGCAATTTGTTCAGCAGATTTTACGCTTTAATCGCGAGACCAAATCACTATTAGCAAATTTTCGCCAAGCCGATAAAATGCAGCAAGCAGCTTTAAGCCAGCAAACACTTGGGGACTATTTAGACAGTCATGACTATGGCGAGTTGTTTAAAACCAATTACTTGGTGCCGATGGTATCTGCGATATGGTCGATGGGAATGGATGACGCCAAGCGTTTCCCCCTACTCTTTTTTGCCCAGTTTTTTGATAATCATGGTCTGCTAGATGTGGTCAATCGCCCACAGTGGTTTACCTTGGTGGGCGGCTCGAAGCAATACGTCAATGCCTTAATCACTCGGCTCGCTGCAGCAGGTACAAGCCTGTATATCAATACCCCAGTGCAATCGGTCACGCGTGGCAAGCATGGCGTTAGCATTGAATTTATTCATCAAGGTAAGCGTCAAACCCAAGTGTTTGATGAGGTTGTATTTGCTTGCCATGCCGATGTAGCAAAACGTCTACTAGCTGATATCACTGAGACAGAATCGGCTATTTTAGGGGCTTTTGAGTATACAGATAACGAAGCGGTTTTGCATACTGACACCCAAGTTCTACCCAAAAAACCGCTGGCTTGGGCAAGTTGGAATTACGCGATAGATAAACCCACCGCGCGCGTGGCTGACCAAAAACCCATATTGACGTATCACATGAATATCCTTGAGCGATTGACGGCAAAACATAACTATTTGGTGACGCTTAACACGCCGATTAATGAGGCGCATGTTATCAAACGTGTGGATTATCGCCACCCTGTATATGACAACAAAATGACCGAGGCCCAAAAACGCTGGCATGAAATTTCAGCGAAGCGGCATACCCATTTTTGTGGTGCTTATTGGTTTAATGGGTTTCATGAAGATGGGGTAAAAAGTGGCTTACGGGTATGCCAAAGTTTGGGGGTGGATATCGACATTTTGGTCACTACCAATACCACAGCTGCCTCAACCGCTGCACAAATCAAACGGCTGTCTAAGCCCAGTAATAAGCCCAGCAAACCGTCGGCAAAATTTACCGTATCAAAGTTACCAAGCCACGCTGACAAAAAACTCTCAGTAGTGCAACGACGGCAAGTAACCGCCACGACCAACCATGCGTTTTGCCAAAACCTAGCGCATGATGGTGTGTGCAACACCCCTCAAAGGTAAATCATCATGACATTTGCCCATCAAATCCTGCAAGGTATGACTTGGCATGCCAGACAACTCCCTACCCCTCATGAATTTCATTACCCCTATCGGTTTTGGGCGGTCAATTTAACCCAGCTAGCGGACAATCCATTACCTAATGTAAATATGAGCGCCAGTCATGTGCCAACATGGTTGCCCAAATGGCTGAAAAAATCGCTGCAACAATCATTGACTCTCCCTCTGCTATCGCAGCACCATTGGGCGCTTTATCAATTCCATCAAGCAGATTATTTTGCTATCAATCGATTAGACCCCTCTTTGGACAACTGTCTAACCGCTTCAGTAGGACAACCTGCGCCATCGGCTAGTTTATTGGTCAAAGCCCAACAAACTTGGCAGCAATTGACTGGCAGTCAGCCGACTGGCGAGGTGGTGGCTTTGGTCGTGTTACGTAATATGGGTTGGTATTTTAGCCCAGTTAATTTTTATATTGGCTTTGATGAGAACCACCAGCCAAGCCATTTTTTGGCAGAAGTCTCTAACACCCCTTGGAACAAACGCCATTACTATGGTTTTTTACTCGCAGGTGAAAAGACCTTGTACCAACATGACAAAGGTTTTCATGTATCGCCTTTTAATCCCATCAATCAGCAATATCATTGGCGTGTTGAGATTCACCCTAAACGCTATGCATCGGCAAATGACAATCCCGAGCAAAATGGCTTTGATGTTGTGATTGATATTGGACTGACAGATAGCCGCGGCAAAGTGTTTAATGCAGGCGTGAGTCTAAAAGGCGTTCAATTGGACGAGGCTTCGGTGATAACGGCAATTAAGCGCCGACCCTGGATGAGTGCCACATCATTACTGCAAATTTACTGGCAGGCTTTTAAATTATACGTGCTAAAACGTGTACCTTATCAAGCTTATAACCAACGTTTACCCCAGTAATTTACTGAAATTTTTTATGGGAATTGACTATGACACCGTCTTCTTTAGAGGCTAAAAACACTGCAATCTCTCACCCGTCAAATGGTAACGAGACCTTGGTGAAACGCCGTCAATCCGATTTAGCCAAGCGGCGCTCGTTTACGGACTATCTACCCTACCCAATTGTTGACCATCTGCTCACGCCTGTTCAACAAAGTGCGGCAAAAGCAGCGCGGCAAATAATATTTTTATTGCTATCAAAGCTCAAACAGGGTCATCTAACCGTGATTGAAACCTTTCATCAGTCTAACAATGTAGCGACTAAGGCAGCGACTCATAAAACCTTTGGTGTTAGGGTGATGGATACTGAGCCTCTAACACAGTCACCAGTGACCGATACACAACGAACACTAGGGGAACAAATTGGCAATCATCCTCTAGCAGTGACACTCACCATTCATTCACCGCAGGTGTATCAACACCTATTAACAGGCGGCTCGATTGCTTTTGCTGATGATTATATTGATGGTTTGTGGAAAGCCGATGATTTAACAGCATTTTTACGCTTGATTGCCCGCAATTTGACCCTCATCAATACCATAGAAGCCAAATTTGCCAATTTGACCAAACGCTGGGAACACCGCCAACACCGCAATCGGCATAATGATAAAAACAATGCCAAATCCAATATTTTAGCCCATTATGATATTGGCAATGCGATGTATGCATTATTTTTGGATGAGCGCATGATGTATTCATCGGCAATTTATCCGACACCCTCATCAAGCTTGGCGGCAGCACAAACCCACAAGTTGGCAAAAATTTGTGAATTAGCTGAGTTAACAGCTGACGATCATGTCATTGAAATCGGCACGGGCTGGGGTGGGTTTGCTATTTATGCCGCGACCAAATATGGCTGCCGCGTCACCACCACAACTATCTCAGACGCGCAGTATGAAGAAGCCAAACGGCGCATTGCAGCTGCCAATCTAACCGACAAAATCACCCTGCTAAAACAAGACTATCGTGAGCTTACCGGCAAGTATGACAAGCTGGTCAGTATTGAGATGATTGAAGCGGTCGGTCATGAATATCTGCCAGATTTTTTTGCCCAATGTAATCGATTGCTCAAAGATAATGGGCTGATGGTATTACAAGCGATTACCTTTAATGATCGGGGTTATCAAAAATATTTGCATAGTGTGGATTTTATCCAAACCCATGTTTTCCCCGGCGGGTGTTTATTGTCTAACAGTGAAATTCTCAGCCAAGCTCGTGACCATACCGATATGCAAGTAACGTCATTGGTTGATTATGGCTATGATTATGCGCGTACCTTGATTGATTGGCGTTATAATTTTATGCAGGCGCTATCGCAGCTCAAGGCACTTGGCTATGACGATGCGTTTATGCGTTTGTGGCATTTTTATTTTGCGTACTGTGAAGCAGGATTTTTGGAAAAAACCATTGGCGTGGTGCAAGTACGCCTTGAAAAGGCCCAGTACCGTTAACCCAATAACCCAATTTGCGCGGTAACGGGTTCAGGACAATTAATAACAGGACACAAGGATTTAGCAATGGCACCATTAAACTATCTGTGGGTATATCTGATCGCCGTCATGGTATTTTTGGGTATTGATGCCATATGGCTTAAAACCATGACCCAACGCTTTTATGCACCGCCCATTGGACATTTACTCAGTGAATCACCCAATATGACGGCAGCAGGCGTGTTTTATCTATTTTATGTTTTTGCGCTTTGTGTGGTGGTCATCTACCCGCAGCTAAAAGCTCACGCATCATTGGCAGTACTGGCAGGATATGGGGTAGTCATTGGGCTGATGGCATATGGAACGTATGATTTTACAAGCTTAGCATTACTTAAAGGTTATGATAAAACTGCGGCACTGGTTGATTTTATTTGGGGCGGCTTGGTCACAGGATTAACTTGCGTGATTGTGGGCGTCATCTACAAAAACTGGTTGGTGGATTAGCCTTAAGCTAGGTACGCAGCTACAACCCTAATACAAGGCTAAGGCACAACTTCAAAGGGAAATTTTAAGGCAAAATTTCTTTGCCATCCCAAGCCCAAATTTTGCCCGAGTCTTTAGGCGTGAGCTGATGCAAAACCTTAAGTAAACTTTTTGCTGAGAATGCTGCGGTAAATAATTTACCTTCTGCCACATTTTTTTGAAATGGTTTGGATAACTCACTGTCTACTGTGCCAGGGTGCAAAGCAACAATAATCACGTTGGGGTTTTTTCGTTGCAGTTCGATGCTTAAGTTTTTAATGCCCATATGTAAACTTGCTTTTGCCATCCGGTAACCATACCACCCGCCCAAGCGATTATCCGAAATACTCCCTACCCGTGCCGACAATACGGCAAATAGCGACTGCGAGGATTTGTTTAAGGCAGGCAAGGCGTATTTGGCAATCATCATCGGTAATACCGCATTGATGTGGAAATATTGATGCAGCTGATCGGCTGTGATATCACGCAGCGATTTTTCAGGTGTGATGTGTTGAGTCTCGAGTTTAGAGTTATGTAATAATCCAATCGTCACAATAACACTGTCCAATGCTTGAGTGCTACTTATCGCTTTGATAAGCGCGGCGATAGCTAATTCATCATCAAAATCAAGCTGATGAGGGACAATATGGGGGTGGCTAAATGCCGGGGGTTTTCTGGCAATGGCATGAATGGTGGCATTTGGATAGGCGATAGCTAAACAATTACAAAATGCCTTTCCAATCGCGCCAGAAGCACCAAATATGGCGATATGTTGCATACGCTACTCGCTTTTTAGTAATTCAATCATCGCTTTTGCCAGTTTTTGACCGCTTAAGTAGGCAGACTCGACATCACCCTTAAGTAGCCAGTCCCCACAAACACCGATGTTTTGCTCGCTATCTAGTAGATAGCCTAACTGGTGGTCACCTGATTGGGAGTTAACCGCTTCGCCTGTGGCATAGCGCCAGTGGTGTATGTCTTTGTGTGCTGCAGTCGATAAATCGATACCCAATAGTTGACTCGCCGCTTGTGTCAAATGGCTGATACAGGCAGTTTTATCTTCCTCAATATGTCTATTCGTCCATGCTGGGGTACTATGAACCACAAGGCTATAACCGCCTTTGCGATGGGGTTTTGCACTATTGACGATAATTTTATCGATATCCTCACTCTCGATTTTGGCATACTCATAGTCTAAAGCCAGTGGCGTATCAAATCCCAGCATCAGCACACTACAAGGCATAAGCGCATATTTATTCAACACTTTGGTATGTAGCGATGTTTGAGCAAAGCTTTTTGCTTGTTCTACAGGCATTGCCGAAATAATCCAATCAAACTGACCCAATGTCTCACCCTTGTCACTTAACAACTCCCAACTATTAAAAATCGGATGATGATCAATGATCGAGGCTACTCTGGTATTGCGCTGCACAGTTAAGCCACTGGCGAGATGTTTACCAATGGCATTCATGGCGGGTATACCCACATAGTAGTCAGAATAACAGTCAGAGACTTTGGGCACGGAGTGTGATTTGGTAGATACAGTAGATACAAAGGAATTATCGGGGGTAGCTTGGTCAACTGCCCATACTGCAATCACCCCTTCAGCGAGTAATTGATTGACAAAACTTTGAAAATCGTCGTCACTGGCAGTAAACGCGGCAACACCATGATCAAAATAAAATGGTTCGGCACGGCGCGTTGCCAGTCGCCCACCGATGCCACGGGATTTTTCAAAAATCACTACGTCGTGCCCTGCTTGTTGTAACGCTTTACCACAAGTTAACCCTGCCAATCCTGCACCGATAATGGCAATCCGTTTCATAGTTTTACCCGCTCTATACGATTTTTGAAAGTTAAAAAAATAGCGATGACTCGTATCACCGCTATGCCATCAGACCAATAAATTGTTGGCTACTATAACTAAAGATAACTATGGATCAAGACAACAATTTATGGCCGATAACTTTATCTATGATAACTTATCTTTTTGGCAATATGACACGGTCAATCACATGTACCACACCATTGCTCGCTTTGATATCTGTGGTGACAATGTTGGCAACACGTCCATTGGCGTCTTGTAATTTACCATTTGAAGTCACCATGACGTTTTGACCTTGTAAGGTTTTAACCATACCTGGCTTGACATCTTTTGCCATCACTGTGGCTGGCAGCACATGATAAGTTAACACAGATTGCAGTAACGGTTTGTTTGCAAACAATTGCGCTTTGGTCATACCGAGCTCAGCAAGTAGATTGGCAAACGCAGCATTGGTCGGCGCAAATACGGTGATGTTTTTAGTGGTCGCGACGGTGTCGGCTAAACCTGCGGCTACCACCGCTTCAACTAATATTGAAAAATCTGGATTTGATTTTGCTACATCAACAATGTTAGCTGCGTGCATCGGTGCATGAGCGGTATGGGTTGGCGTCGTGGCACAACCGGCTAATAACGTGGTAGAAATCGCCGCTGCTAGGAAGGCTTGTTTTAACATACTTATTTTCCTTATTTAATTATGATTGTTGGATAAAATACAGGTCAGCTTTTTAAGCTACCTTAACTTTAACTGATAATATTGGAATTTTCAATATATTTTTATACTAAAAAGTATAAAAAATACTACTTATTTTAATATATACTATTAGGTAAAATTTATTAACAACAAAAGCGACAATTGCTGCATAAATGTCACAGTAACTAGATTATTTTCCGCTACAATTTATTTCTTAACTTTGGGCAACGCATAAGGGCAAAATTATGTACGTTAATTCAAGTACGCAATCACCGACTGTAGCAGTGATTGGTGGTGGTTCAGCAGGTTCTACGATTGCTATACGGCTGGCGATGGCGGGCATCCATGTGCATTTGATTGAAAAAAATGCCAGCCTTATCAACGCCCCGCCCATGTGTCATCTGCATGCAGGTGGCAATTTGTACCGCGAAATCAGTGATGAAGATTGCCGCATGTTGATGCGCCAATGTATTGACATTGCCAAGTTGTATCCAGAGAGTATTGATGTGCGCCCCACCCTCATCACGGTGCCAAAACGCGATAAAAACACCGCCACTGACTTACTGCCACGTCTTGATATGTTAACGGCTTACTATCAATCATTGGTTGATGCTGACCCTAGCAACCACGTGTTGGGCAATGTCGAAGATTATTACCGAGTGTATGACAAACAGCAAATTCAACAGCTAATTCAATTAGAAGCTAAAGACATTCCGAGCACCACAGATGAGTGGGTTGTGGCGGCTCTTAAAGTAATGGATTTGGAAAAACTGCAATACCCCATCATTGCAGTGCAAGAATTTGGCTGGAATATTTTTAGACTCTCTGCCAGTGCTTTTTTACAATTGCAGCGCCTACAGCGCGCTCAAGTACATCTAAATGCCCAAGTTGATGATTTAAAACGTCATATGGATGGCTGGCAAGTGTCATTTACCGATGAAAATGGCGAGGTGCAGCGTATCTATGCCGATTTTGTGGTCAATGCTTGCGGTTTTAGAACCGGTATTATTGATGACAAAGCAGGCGTGCATATCAAACGCATGGTAGAATTTAAAGCTTCTTATATCAGTGAATGGCGTGATTATAAGGGGCGTTTGCCTGAGATTATTTTTCATGGTGAGCGTGGCACGCCCAATGGCATGGCGCAGTTTACCCCTTATCCTGACGGGTTTTTTCAGCTACATGGCATGACCGAAAACATCACTTTATTTAATGATGGTTTGACCAAAGCCACCCAAGAAAGCAGCCAACCGCCTATTAATCCACAATATCTAAATTATATTGAAAACGGCTGGGAGCCAAACGCCCTAAAACAACGCACCCAAAACGCCATAGATTATGTCAGTGAATTTGTGCCAAGTTTTCGAACTGCACAAGCGGGAGATAATGCGCTATATGGTGGGCAGCAAGTACCGAGTGATGATATTACCGTGCGCGTCGCAGATTTACAGGTGTTTGCCAAGCTGCGTTATGCGGTGGCAGAAAATGTGAAAGCCAATTCTACCCTAGATGTGGCGGATAAAGTCATGGATGCGCTAGTTGACGCTAATTTGATAGAGAAATCTGCTTGCAAACGTCCTAACTGGCACAAAATTGATGTCAATGAGGTCAATATAGTGGCAAACGATATTGCCAAAGCCCGACATTACCCGTTATCAATGGCAAAGGTCAATCAACGGTTAATGGTTTGATGGATTGCTTGATTATTTGATTGGTTGGGTAATAAAAAAGGTAGAAAAAATTCTACCTTTTTTACTTTCTTTTTTACTTTGTCATGATTAAGTAACAGTCTAAGCAAATAACCCTTGGGCATATTGATCGCGGATGACTTTTTTGTCAATTTTACCCACGCTGGTTTTTGGCAATTCCGTGATGAATTTCACATCCTGCGGAATACCGTATTTTGGCAAATGACCGCGCTCATACGCTTGTTGCGCAATCGCGATGATGTCTTCAGCTTTGGTGTCTTGATAATCGGGTTTGAGCACAATCAACGCCATCGGACGCTCACCCCAGCGCGCATCAGGAATCGCAATCACAGCAATGTCGGCAACGCTTGGGTGTAATGACATGATGGTTTCTACTTCAAGCGAAGATATCCATTCGCCCCCCGATTTGATGACATCTTTTAGTCGGTCGGTGATTTTGACATTGCCTTTTGCGTCCATCCAACCGATGTCTTGGGTGTGCAGATAACCGCCCTCCCACAGCTCGTTGCCTGCGTCCTGATTTTTGTAGTAACTTTGCGTCAACCAAGGTGAACGTACCACGATTTCGCCTGTGGATGTGCCATCGTTTGGCATACGTTTGCCATTGTGCCAGATTTGCAAATCGACCAATGGCACCGGCGAGCCAGACAAGCAGCGATGCTCAATTTGTTGTTCTTCGCTCATGTCTTGGAATGTTTCATCAAAGTTGACAATGCTGATAATAGGACAAGTCTCTGACATGCCATAGCCGGTACAAACTTCGATGCCGCTGGCTACAGCCATTTTGGCAAGCCCTTGATTGAGTTTAGAGCCGCCGATGACCATTTTTAAGCCGTTGAATTTTTCTTGGCGGCTGTTGATTTCACCCAGTAGCATTTGCAAAATCGTTGGTACGCCATGCGTGGTGGTGACATTGTGTTTTTTTACCAAGTCAACCATAGTAGAAGGCACATAGCGACCCGGATAGATTTGCTCCAGTCCTAGCATGGTTGCGACAAAAGGGAAACCCCAAGCATGGACATGGAACATAGGCGTCATTGGCATATAGACATCTGAGTAGCGCAGCCCTTGACCTTCGATATTAAGTGCATTGGCAACGGCAACGACGAGCGTATGCATGACGATTTGACGATGGCTAAAAAATACGCCTTTGGGGTTGCCTGTTGTGCCGCTGGTATAGAAGGTTGTGGCAATGGTGTTTTCATCAAAATCTTCAAACTCGTACTCATCGCTGGCTTGCGCTAGCATGGTTTCGTATTCGCCTTGGGCGTATGGGGCCATTGGCGTGTTGTTATCATCCAACCAAATCACATGCTCGACCGATGGCGCATCTTGGGTATGGCTTTTGATCATCGGTGAAAATTCTGAATTTAGCAGTAGTGCTTTTGGTTTGGCATGATTGATGGTATATAGCACTTTGTCTTCTGACAAACGCACATTGACGGTTTGCAAGATATAGCCACACATCGGAATGGCAAAATAACATTCCAAATAACGGTGTGTATCCCAATCCATGACTGCAACCACATCGCCTTTTTGTAGGTTTAAGCCTTTTAAGACATTGGCTAAGCGATTGACACGTTTGAAAAACTCATGATAGGTGTAGCTGGTTTTGTCGGCATAATGGATTTTTTTGTCGCCAGAGACCACTTTGGCGCGAGACAATAAATTTTTGATAAGCAAGGGAAAACCATAAGCTTGGTCTGCTTGTAGGTAGTTTTCGTGTTGATTTAAAATAGCTGTCATAGAACATTCCTTTGTTGTGGTATAACCAACGAGTCAATCAAATATTGCTCGTCTAACTTTCCTGTGAGTACTTCCTTGTGAGTATTGACTATATACGAGCGCTATAACCAATACAACAAAAAATATGAAACTTTCCAGTTCAATATGTTTCATATTTTTACGCTTTTTTTACACTTTGGTGAAAAAAATTTTATTATGGGGTTTTGATAGACTGCCTTTGCTATAATGCGCGTTACATATTCCCACTGAATGAAAAAATATGACCCAGCACTTTTGTTTGCCTAGTGATATCAGCCCCGAACAATTTTTGAGCGAGTATTGGCAAAAAAAACCACTCCTAATCAAGCAGGGCTTGCCGCAATTGGTTGGTATGTTTGAGCCAGACGATATCATCGGACTTGCCCAAGATGAAGACGCCACTGCCCGACTCA
This sequence comes from Moraxella sp. CTOTU47579, assembly GCF_032004885.1. Classification (NCBI taxonomy): domain Bacteria; kingdom Pseudomonadati; phylum Pseudomonadota; class Gammaproteobacteria; order Moraxellales; family Moraxellaceae; genus Moraxella; species Moraxella sp. CTOTU47579. Next base: position 52,666 of record NZ_DALZOJ010000009.1, on the reverse strand, counting down.
TCAGCGAAAATAACCAGCAATGGTCACTTAAAACCAGCCCTCTTACCGCTAAAGACTTTCAAAAGCTGCCAAAACATTGGACGGTGCTAGTGCAAAATATGGAACAATGGTCGCCAGCGCTTGGCAACCTATGGCATGCGTTTGATTTTATTCCACAGTGGCAACGTGATGACATCATGGTGTCGTATGCGCCATCAGGTGGCAGCGTTGGCAAGCATTACGACAATTACGATGTCTTTTTGGCGCAAGGGTACGGCAAACGTCATTGGCAATTGGGCAAGTATTGCGACCAAACAACCCAATTTGAAGCAGGGCAACCGATTCGTTTGATGAATGAGATGGGCGAGCTGATATTTGATGAGGTGCTTGAGCCAGGCGATGTGCTGTATGTACCGACCAATCTCTCCCATTACGGGGTGGCCGTTGAGGATTGTTTGACTTTTTCGTTTGGATTTAGGCGCCCTACCCCATTACAACTGCTCGATAGTTTGGCGGATGTGGCTACCCATTTTGATGATTTAGCCATTCCCCTCAAAATCAACCAACCTTCTGCAGTTGCAGGCGAGCTGTCGATAGCCAGCGTTCACGATATCAAAGCGCAGCTGATTGCGCTGCTAAACTCTGAACTTGGCGATGAAATAATGACTCAAGCGATTAGCGAAACGGTAAGCAAACGTCAATATGAGCTGATGCTGCCTGACACGTATGCCGATATTGATGAAATACAAAGCGCCTTGGCAGCGGGTGCTGTCATCATGCAAGACATGTCTAGCCGTATTGTATTTACCCAAACTGAAGCCGACTCAAAAACTCAAGCAAAAATTTATGTCAATGGCTGTGCCATTGACGCGGACGATATACCCGCTAACGCGCAATCACTCCTCATTCGGCTCGCCAATGGCAAATCCGTCGATGAGCAAATTTTGCAAGCAGCCGATGTCGAAACTGATATAATTTGTGATTGGATAGAAAATGGCTGGGTAGTGATTGATTACCCTGAAGAAATCATTGGATAACGAAAAAATATTATGAGCTATTATTTTGGGTTTACCCCTTCCGCAGAATTGAGCGCTACCATTGATAAGGCATATGAGCTGATTGCTAGCAAAAGCAGCGAACGTTATGACGTTTATCGCGATAAAATCACCCAGTTGACCAGTAAAGAGCTGATGGATGCGCTACTGATTAAATTAATCGAATCGCTACCGGATGATTCAGAACGAAAAGCGCATTTGATTAAAACCGCAGAAACCATTGAAGCGACTAGCGACAAACTGATTAACACACTGCTAAGCCCTACAAAAAATGAAGATGTGTTACCTAGCTTTGATTTTTTTGACCAAAAAGTGTTAAAAAACACCCAACTGGGTGAACGTCGTATCTCAGTGCCACTCACTGACGAGCTAGCAAAGAGTTTACTGGCTACCATAGAAAATGTCCAAGCAGGTAAAGGGCTTGAAGAGCAGCAAAATTTGATTCGGTTATTTAGCGAACTAACCAGAGCCTGTTTGCAGCATTTTTTGGTCGATTTTACCAAAACGCTCAATTTAAATATGCTTAAACGTGCGGCAATTCCAGTGACTGACGGCATCATCGTCAAAGTAATTGACATTGCCCTACACCGTTTAATCCCACAAATGCCGCAAGAATCGCTGGAGCGTTTTACCAAACATTACCAAGCGTTAATATTTAACAATTAGGTATTGCTAACCGTTATTATTCAATTAGATAAAACTGCGTTACAATAGCCCACTTATTTTTTTAAATTAATAGGTCCACCATGAATCAACTTAGCAATCAGCAAATCGAAGAAGCGCTACGCAATTCTGAATGTCTTATCAGTAGTTTTGAAGTGAGTAGTGCTTACGAGCGTTTGGCAGCCAGTGTCAACCTGCACTATGCAGGTCAAAACCCCATTGTGATGGTGGTGATGAATGGCGGGTTGATTCCAGCAGGTCAATTGCTTACCCAGTTTACTTTTTATCATCGTATGTACTATATCCATGCGACTCGCTATCGCAACAACCAAGGCACCAATGAACTTGAATGGAAATTCAAACCTGAAATTGATTTGGCGGGTGAAGATATTTTATTGATTGATGATATCTTTGATGAAGGCATTACCCTAAAAGCGGTGGTGGACGAGCTGGCAAAAGAAAATCCAAAATCTATCCGCACTTGTGTGCTACTCAATAAACTCCATGACCGAAAAGTACAAGAGTTTAAAGTTGATTTTGTGGGTCTCGATGTGGCGGATCGCTATGTGTATGGCTGCGGTATGGACTATCACGGGTATCTACGCCATATGCCAGGGATTTATGCGTTAAAAAATGTGTAAAACTGCTTGTCATAAATAAAAAGGTATCGCATGATACCTTTTTTTATAGCGTATTTTTTTAGAAGATATCTTTTTATGATGTCGGTTTTTATGACCTATCTTTTATGGCGTGTTGTTAAGATGATCAAATTGTAGTTGCAACCCAGTTTGTCGCACCGCTTTTTGCGTCACCGCTAACTCAAAATTCTCTTTAGCGCTATATATGGATAAGGCGGATTTACTGCGCGTCACCGCTGTATAAATCAGCGCTTGGCTTAGTAGCCTTGTATGCGCTTTATCAATACAAATGGCGACCGTGTGAAATTCTGAGCCTTGTGACTTATGAATGGTCATCGCATACGCATAGTCGCAACTTTCACGGCTTAATCGCTGAATGGGTATCACTTTTTCTGCAAAACACGCGTATAACTGCCCTTGGTACAACAGACAAATCGCAATATCGCCATTGAATAACCCCAACTGATAATCATTGTTTTGGATGATAATCGGTAAACCGTGATAAAAGTAAGCTTTGGTTCGAGTGATTTTAGAAAACTCGGTAAAAGCCAGGCTCATCTGTTGGTTGATTGATTGGGTGCCCAATTGTCCTTGATGACCTGCACACAGAATGCGATACCTATCAAATACCTCAAACAGCCCTTTTCGATTATTCGCTTCAAAAATATTGACAGGCTTGCTGTACCATTGCTGCATAAGCGCAAAAAATGGATGATAAGGTTTCGCTAATTGGTTGAAAACAGCAGGCAGACTCGAAGACGCATCAATTGGGTAAAAAGGAATATTGGCTGTTTGCTGTTTTTTACCAGCCAAGTCTGGTGGATTCTCACTTTGAGATGACTTAATTGATTGTAAATCAACGGTTTGCAATAATTGATGAATTAACTTTAATTTTTTAGGTGCAGGCAAATTTTGCTGAATAGCGAGAGCAAACTGACCGACAACTGAATTTGAATCAAAGCGTTTTGACTCGGTCAATTCCGTGATATAAGGCTGCAAACGCGTCACCGCGCACAAATCTGATAGAACCGACCCCGCATCTACCGCAGCCAGCTGGTTTGCATCACCCAACAAAATCAGCCGACCCGTGGGTTTGATAGCATCAACCAACTGACTGGCAAGCTCAAGCCCTAACATGGACGCTTCATCTACAATAATCAAATCATCGGGTAATGGGTTTTTGGCGTGATAGCGTGGTATGCCATCACTACCAATACCTAACAGCCGATGTAATGTTTTTGCATTGTCCAAAGTGATTTCTTCATCTTGCAAGCTTTTTTGCAAGCTTATACGTAATGATTCTTGCATACGCTGCGCCGCTTTCCCTGTTGGTGCAGTCAAGGTGATAGATAAAGGTGGTAAATTAGGGTCCTGTTTTCTTTTATGCTCGTGCTCCTTTTGCAGCGTGGTTACCAGCTTAGCCACGGTAAAAGTTTTACCAGTACCAGGCCCACCGATAATAATACTCAGCGCGTGTTGGCTTGATTTTTCGATGGCGAGCTGCTGCATCGCATTGGGCGCTAAACCATTATCGATGTCTTGTGATGCAGATATACCATTGAACCCCGCCACTTTTCTATGGGCAATTTTCATCAACTGCTTGGCTAACGATTGTTCTGCATACCATTGCCGATGCAGCCAAATAATATAGTTAACTTGCGTTTCACCAATTCCATTAACTGTTTGGACGAGTTTTTGAAGAATGATAGGTGTATTGGTGTTATGGTTGTATAACTCATCATCTTTCGCCTCTATTACGCTTGCCCAGTTATCGTCCGTCAACGCTGCAATGAGTGATTTTTCATCTTCATTGTTGACCGTCATCTTATACACGGTATGACCTTCTGACAGTTGTTCATTGATTTGGTCAAAAATTTGTAAGATTTTCGGTTTTTCTTTAGCTTTTGTACTTTTATTTTGATTTTCTTTGCTTAGGCTATTTTTATTGGACTTTGTATTAGTTAGCTGTGATTTTTGCTGCTTGCGGTATTGAATAAAATTGGCTAATTGGGTTAATTTGGCAGTTTCTTCAATTGTAGCGGTTGGCTCAGTCGTGTTTGTTTTCATAATAAATTCTTTATGCGTAATCGTTAAATTTTAATTGCCGTTGGGATAGCCGAACATATCATCGAGTGCCAAGATAAAGGCACTATCAAACTGTTTTACTAGCTTGCCACGGGTAGCATGCTTGGGTGACATACCGCGTAAAAAGGCATATTCGACCGCACCCAAATGGGTATTGATATCATAATTGGGTAGTCGCAGCTTGAGATAGCGATGCAGCGCTACTTGGTAGATGCTTGCTTGCAACCAATAACTATGCGTGGTCATCGCGTCATATAATGCCGCTGGGTTATAACTGTCGAAATCACTGCCAAGATAATTGCTTTTATAATCGACGATAAAAAACTGTGTGCCGTGCTGATACACCAAGTCAATCTCCCCTTTGAGATACTGCCAAACCATGGTGTTGACTTCTTGGCTCTGCAATTGCAGTGGGATATCAAATTGATGAAACAACGCGTTTAAGTCGCTAAATGACAAATGCTGGTTTAAGCGTAAATTAAACCCTAATTCAGCAACTTTTTGGTTGTATTTGATATTGACCAGCGGCACTGTTGAAGCGGCTAACGGCGTATGAATGATGTCATCTAGCCAATCCACCAACGCGATATAATCAGGCTGCAAAGCATCAATGTTGATATCATGCCAGTTGCCATACTGCCCTGCACTACTCTCTTTTGTAGAAAAATAATTGCTCGGCATTTGATAGCGTCTTAATGTGCGATCCACCATGACTGACCAGCGTTTTAACTTGTCTGCTCTGGCATCTTGCTGTGGTACAGCCAACTCAGGGGTTTCATTGTAGTTATTGGCAATATCTTCTAAGATACTATGTAAAAAAGTCCCCGGGTTTGTGCCTTTTTCAAAGTTAAATCTAATTGAGTTGACCTCGTTACTTGGCTCCCCCGATAGCCTGTTATTGGCGATAGGCAATAAACGGGTTTGCGCCGCTGACAAAATATCATCATCTTGCCTGTCTTCGGCATTGACCACTGTGTCAACGCTGGCATGGTCAATATAACGAGACAATGCGGTAAAACTGGTATTCGCCCATCCCTTAAAGGTATCGATGGTGATGACTTTGATGATTTCATCGTAATCAATCTTAGCGACCGTAGCGTTTTGCTCATTTTGCCTATTTGTTTTGGGTGTGAATTTTAGCTTTGAGTCAAAATATTTGCTTAGGCTATTTGAATCTATGATATGGGTTGTTTCAGTCAATGTTTCTTTGATAGCAAATTTTGCCAAATCGTCCATAAAAGGCGCCAAAGCAGAATTTTTCACTGCAGATTTTTTGGCGACAGTCACAAGATACACTTGTTCTTTTGCACGGGTAAGGGCAACGTACAATAATCGCAATCGTTCCTCGTAGGCAGATTGGTCTTCAATGGCGACATAATTGATTGAATCAATTGAGTTATTATCGGCTATTTGGGTGGGTAACGCGGTCAATCGCCGGCTTAACAGCGGGTTATTATTGTTTTGAGTCAATTTTTGAGTGAATTGGGGGGTTGCTTGATGGGTGGTTTGTATACCATACAGATATAACGGCGCACCACGAAACTTGGCTTTACTCTCCCCGGTAAATCCAACCACAAACACTATCGGAAACTCCAAGCCTTTAGACGCGTGAACGGTCATCAGTTGCACCCCTTCATCAGATGGCAAACGCTGCTGCGTTGACCAATCTTCTTTTGGCTGCTGTTGCACTTGGGCGCAGAACCACTCAAACAGTTGATGCTCGCCTACCTGTCCATTGAACTGGTCGCTGATAATATCTAACAACTGGCGCAAATCGATGAGCAATCGCTCGCCATTTGGATGTTTGGCGAGGCGCTGCCAAAAATTGAGTGTGGTTTGGCTGGGTAAAGTAAGGGGTTGATTGAGCAGCCACTGTATAGCGACCAAAAAACTGTGTTTTTGCCACAATTCGCTGGCGGTCAATACCAACTGCTGAATCTCAGCCAAACTGGTGTTTGTTGACGCTTGATGAGCTTGATGAGGCTGAGCTTGTCCTTGCGCCGCTTGGGCGTTAGTTTGATTAAGCGCATCATACAACTGGTTGATTTGTTCAAGGGTCAGCTGAAAAAAACTAGACAACATTAAGGATTTTAACTTTGATTCGCTAAATGGCGTTAACAGCACGCTTTGCAAGGTCATCAAATCAACACTCATGCTATCGCCAAAGACACTTTGACTACCACCTCTGACCGTCGCAATCCCATGATGATGTAAGCGTTTCTCGATGGTATGAAGTTCACTGTTTTTGACTGCCAACACACAAATATCGCTCAGCGTCAAGCCACGAGTTTGGTAGCTTAATGGCTTGCCATCATCAAATAAGTCAAAAATTTGCGCGGCAATGGCATCGGCATAATCCACCGTTTTTTCATCACTTGGTGAGATGGTTTCATTTGAGGAGTTAGTATCATTTGATGTGCTGTCATTCTCGGCTACTGCCACCACTTGCTGACTATAGGGCGCTTTATATTCGATAGCAATATGATTAAACGCAGGTAAGCTGGCAGCTTCATTGTCTACCGCATTACCGATAACCAGCTCTGCGGTTTGGCGCGTGGCAGAGATTTTACGATAATAAATTTCACGCCCCATAAAATATGGCTGTTGATTGACATTGGGCAGCTGATTGGCTACATTTGGGTCAATATCCTGCTCGCCAACGCCATACCAGTGATTGAGGCTATCAATCAGCGCGGCTGATGAACGATGGTTTTGGCTCAGTGACTTGGGTTGTTCCGGAAATAATTTTTTTAGCGTGGTGTAGTTTTGTACGTCCCCGCCGCGAAATCCATAAATTGCCTGTTTGGGATCCCCTACCAACAGCAAAAACTGTGAAGGTGCGTGATATTTTCCCCCATTTGATTTTTCTGCTTTGTCTGCTGTATCGGGCTCAAAGTCTTGTAAATAAACCCTTTGAATGAGTAACGCTTGTTCGGTGTTGATATCCTGCGATTCATCAATTAAGGCGATGGGATACTGATGGCGAATATAACGCGCTAACGATTGACCTTTTTTGCCGGATAACGCATCGTTTAACCGCGCCAATTGTAACGCAAAGGTAGTTAGCCGCTGTGATTCTAGTCGTTTTGGTAAGCGGGTACGCACATAACGGCTGATAAACTGGGTAAAGTAAAAATTTACTTGTTTAAAGTAGTCTTGCAAGGCTTGCGTTTGTTGGATGAGCTGCCAAATGTTGTCCACGATATCAAAGGATTTAAATGCGGCGCTTTGCTGTTCTTTTTTGCTATTAAAGCCTTTATCGTTGGCGTATAAATCTTCAATGCCTTCTAGCACCTTGACTATATTGCCAACTTTATACATAGCAAAGACATTGGTAATGTCACCCGTGCTGAGTAAATTTTGCAGATTTTTAATTTCATTAAAGTGTTTATGAAGTTTATTGCCAGCACTAAACCCTTGCGCTTTACGAAAGTCACTATCAAAATAAGCCTCAAACTCACTATCATTATCATCTGCAATCGACTGCATCAGTGCCTTGATAGTAGTGGTATCAAACGCTGTCAATGGTACAGTATCGATGTCAGCGGTATAAAAATTTAGCGCGCGATTGACCGCCTCGTAGTAATCATCAACCGGTAAAAACACGTTATTGTCAAACATCATCGGGTACAATTCAGGCATATTGGCATTGACCTGCGCCATAAATGCCCTAATTTGGTCGTGAATCATACCCTTGATGATGCCGCTGACATCATTACTGATTTGCACCTCTGCAGAAAACCCCGTTTCGCTACTGTATTCTCTTAGCCACTTCTGACATAAACTATCGAGTGTACTAACAAATAGGCGATCAAGCTGGTTGAGCGCCAATGTGGTGCGCTGCAGTGCGATACGAAAATTGACAGTGTTTTTGGCAGGTTTATGGGTGCTGTTTTCACTATCATCGGCGGTTGGCTTTAGGGTGTTTAAGCTTGCTCTCGGGCTTACTTTTGGGCTTGCTGCAGCGGTTACATCTACCGGCAAACCAAAGATTTGTTTGGCGACCCACTCGATTAAGTGTTGATTGATAGGATCTTGGTACTTACCCAGTAAATTTTTTTGTGTCGCAAGCGCTTGCACCTGCGCAATAAAATGTGCATATTTTTGCACAGCGATAGCTTTGCTGCTATCCAAATCGCTGTCGTTTAACGGTGTAAATGTAGAATGATTAATCATTTGCAGCAATTGATAAAAATCTTGCAAACGCTCACGAATCCGCTGGCGCATTTCGGCGGCGGCACTTCGCGTAAAGGTCGTGGCGATAATTTTTTCACACGGCTGCCCCGCTTGCACGATTAATCGCAACATCACGCCAGTCAGCGTCCATGTTTTGCCTGTGCCTGCTGAGGCTTCAATCAAATGGCGCCCTGTCAATGGCAACGTGACAGCAGGAGGTAGTAAAGGTTCAGCGTCTTCTTTAATGCGTGCTTTGTCGATGTTTATTTGAGTGTTTGTTTCGATGTTTGCCTCGATATTTGTTTCACTACTTACTTTTATGCTTGGGGTATGAATATCGTGTTTCATAAGATTTCTTCGATAAAAATGCGTGTCATGCTTCAATGAGTTGGTGCAATTCTTTGACCATAGATAACATAGGTTCATAAATCAGCGCGCCCAACGTCTGGGCAAACCCAATAACCACCGATGGTTTATAATCACCGATTAAATGCTGCCAAATCGGGTAGTCAAACTGGTTGACATCGACAAAATTAAAATTACTGTCTTTTAGCCAATCACCTAGATGCTGGCTGGCTGGTGCCTCTGGCTGCTTTTGTTGTTTTTGTAAAAATGACAGGCAAAAAGCAGGCGGTACAATGGTTACGACGCTATCGATGAGTTGATACACCATCACAATATCCTGCAAATAACCACAGGCTTGCTCACAAGGGATGGCAGGTAAATACACGGTTTTTTTATTGCTAAACTGCCACAGCGAAAAGCCATCATTCAGCTGTGCTTGTTGAGCCGTGGTGCGGCGCAGTACTTGCCAACATAAATGATGCAACCAAAATTGTAACAGGTATTTTTCTTTGCCAGAGGTTGGCAAATAATTTAACCAATAGCTGGGATTGGCAGCTGCGGCAACCTTATTTTCAATTGATTGATACGGTTTATATAATGGCAAGTTGGCAGTGATGACCCAGCTTTCTTTACTGTCCATCAGTCCTGCTTGTTTATCCAGCGCCAAGGCACTGATGGCGATTCGCTGCTCTTCACAGGGGGTTAACGCGGTTGCCACCCATTGGATGACCTCGTCCGTATTTTGTACATCTAATGCCCCAAATTTATCTGAATAAAAATTCCCTAACAACTTTGCCTCAGTAGCCTCGAGCTGTTGGCTGATGGTTTTTAAGTGATGAACAAATTCCTGCAAATCTTTTTTGAGTTGTTGCTGATTTTGCTGCAACGATTGGTAGCGGTTCACCCCGGCTGGTAATAACTCATTGATAGCGATGTTGATTGACTCTTGAACCATTGGCTTTTGTGCGTTTGCTGCCAGTTTCATCTCGTTTTGATGGCTATTATGGGTATTATCGCCCTTATCGGACAAGGCTTGTGCAAAAAAAGCGTCTAACAAAGATTTACGCAACAACCAGCCATCTAACGCATCCAAGGTTAACGATTCAAACTCGTTATCATTGTCATTTCTATCATTGCCAACGCTATCATTGTCACCTTGGGCAGGGATAGCAATATTTTGTGCCTTTACAAAGGCTTTGGCAGGATCGGCTAGGTTGCCAACGATTTTGCTCAAGTTGACATAATGCTGCTGCGACTGTTCAGGCAGGTCGGACAAACGCTGTTTTAGTTGTTGCCACTGCGATAGCCAGTCGGTTAGTTGCTTTGTATCCCAAACTTGCACGATTGGCTGAGTGGACGTAGCGTCTTTATCTTGCAGCGCTGTATAAAGATTATGCCAGATTTTGGCAGGTGGGTACAGGGCAGTTTTTGATAGCTTGATTTGCTGGTTTAGAGTAGCTGTGGTTTGTTGTAAATCAGCGGATACCCCCTCGTCATTAATTTGCTCGGGACTTTGAATACCTTTATCTTTATGCTCGCTCTTTTGCTCGTTTTTTTGCTCAGTTTGCGGCAATTCAAAATAACTTTTATCAAATGGCAAGGCGGCATGATGGGTGACCAAATAGGCTTTTACCCATTGTTCAAAGTTGGCTGATTGGGGATTTGGAGAATTATTGCTTAGGCTATTTTGGTCGTTATTGGGGTCAATGATTACGTCATCACTCGCCATTCGGTTTTGCAAAAAGTCGAGTAATTCCTGTACGGGACTGGCAGGTAAATGCTCGTGGGTATCTGTGGTACTTTTACCATTATAAAATATCCAGCACGCTTGCTTGGCGCACAATAGCGCATCCAAAAACGCGCCTAAATCGTCATCTTCTCGAAATCTGTCACCGCGAATGGGCAATCCTGCCTGCATCAGATTATAACGGTTTTGCTGCTCTTGCTTTGGAAACTCAGACAAATTTAAATTCAGCATCACCACCAATTTATACGGCAGGCTACGCACTGAACCGATACGGGCAAAGGTAATCACGCCTGACGGCTCGGCACTCACTTGCTGATTGATAATTGATTGGGCGATGTTTTCGAGTACAAAAGTGAGTTTAAGGGGCAAATTCTCGGTGTCAATTTGCTGCAATGGCTCGGTAGGCGGGTTGCGATTTCTTGCGGTTTTGCTTGTTACCGTAGCGAGGTATTTGCTATTGGCTTCGATATTTTCTTTTAGGTCATTTTGTGCGGCAAAAATCGCGCGCCACGCATTGGTTTGATTAAATAAGCTAAATTTTTGTTGAATGAGCTTTTCTATTTGACTTAGCCAGTCAGGCAAGGTTTTGACGTCATTGCCTAGGTGACGATTGTCATCCAACGTTTGATAAATATCACACAGCACAGCGACGATGTCGGCATCTGCCATGGTCAAGTTTGTCAGTGGTACAAATTTCTCTACCATGCCAAAGCTATTGGTATACTCGCCAAAACTGACCACCGTGGCTTTGGGCATCATCACGCCAGCGACCAAGCGCTCAAGCGCATACGCAAAGGTGTAGCGATAGTCATCATCGGCAGCACTTAAGGTTTGCTGCAAATGCAGCTCGTCAAACCCGCGAATAAATCCCGCCTGAGTCAACAAGTCACAAGCACGGGTCATCTGCTCCAAATTAAGCCCAAAGCTTTCATATAGCGGCGCTAGCATCAACCAATCAAATACTTCGCTACGCTGAAACCGAGCGCCCGCACGATTGAGCAGCGTGTAGTACCCTGTAATCGCTTGCCAAAGCAGGTTGATATCTTTTGCCACCACGCCTGTCACTTTGGCGGGCAACTGATAGCCATCACCGCCCACATGTTTGGGGAACGTGGCTTCGATGATGTTTTGGTGCGTTTCGATATCGGGCAATAATACCAAAATATCTGATAACGCCCGTCTATCCCAAGGATCGGTGGGAATCTGCGCTGGCGTGGCTTGCATGTCGCTATAATTTAGCCACCCGATAATCATACTGCGTAGCACTTCAAGCTGGCGCACCATGCTATGACAGACATGAATGGCAATACTGGTATCAAGTGGTTTGGGTCGCCATTTTTCTACGTTTTCAAGTTGCTTGTTGGATTCTTGCTTGAGTTTGTCTTTGATGGCTTTGTATAAACCAAGCGTGGATTCGATATCTTTAAGCCCATTACTTTGAATATTGGCAAGCTGCTGCTGTAAAAGCTGGGTTTGCTGCGCGAGGTTTTGGCGGCTATCTTCACTCGCTGCTTTTGCGGCTTTTGTTTCATCGCCTTTCACCAGTTTAAGCATGTCATTGATTTTGGCGGTGGTTGCGACTTCTTCTAGCATTAAGATGTCATGTTGGATAAATTCCAGTAACGTATTGGGCGGCGTGTTATCAAAGTCATCTTGCCATAGCACATGTTCATATTCATTACCCGATAAGCTTGCCAGCATGGCAAACACTTCACGCGATTGTTTGCCAAACCGTGACAACAAAGTATGACCATAATCCTTTAGATACCAAGCGTCATGCTTGCTGGCATCGTCTTCCATTTGCATCTGCATAAGCCAGTTTTTATCGACGATATCTGCCCAAAATTGCTCTGACGGGTTAAAGTGTAAAATCGTGACATCGGTTAGCATCCCTAAGCGTTGTAAGTCCAGTAACTCTGTCGGCGGCAACTGCTGCAAAGTAAATAAAAAGATGTGCTTTGGTAATTTGCTACGGCTGATGTTGCGGATACGGCTCTCTGAATGGTTTAATGCCTGCCAAAACTGCTGATGCAACTGCTCGCGAAACCGGTAATCATCATCAAACAGCTGCCGCCATAAAAATCGCTGCGCGGCTTCTAGCTGTTCGTAGTGCTCAACGAGCCAGTCAGGCGTCTCGATGACATTGGACGCATCCCGCCCGTTTAAGCGGTTATGCAGCGCATCTTTTTTGGCAATCATGTCACTCACCGCCACAGGCTTGTCTTGCCCCCAATTACTGAGCCATTGCGGACGATAGGTCATATAGCGATTGAGCATATTTGCCATATCGCTGGCTAGCTGCCAGATGCGCTGATCTTGGGTTTGCAACTCAGCAGATTGGCTAATCACGTCATTAGACAGTAGCGATTGGTTATTTGCCCAACTTAAACTGTCAACGGTGGCGGGTGTATCAGGTGCAAAACCAGTCGTATTTGGGCTATCCGCTTCTTTGTCCTCAACCAGCGGCGATAAAAATGGATAAAGCGGATGCTGCGGCTGCTCCACAATGGCTTGTCGGTACTGGGTTAAATAGCCAAATATTTGCCACTGCATGACGTTTTTGGATAGCATTGCCACTTCTGGCACGTCTAATATATCGTCGTCTTCCGAGATGCGCGCATAGGTTCTTAAAACCCGCTGCATCAGTCCCAAAAAATAGCGACCCCAAAATTCAGTAGTCACTAAGGTGCTGATGCCTGCCTTATCTGCGACTTGTTTTTTTAACCACTCCCCCATGACTTTAGATGGCACAATCACCTGAAAAGGCTCAAAAATTGAGCTTTGATAATTGGGATTTTTGTAGGCGTTTAACAGATGGTCAAATAGCTTATCGACTTTATTGCTTTGTACAATCGTTAGCATGCAGTAAATACTCAAGAATTTTTATAGATAGTAAGTGAGTCGCTCAAAAAATTATACAGCAAAAAAAACACCTCACCATCACCGCTCAATGAAAAAATCACCCGAATTGCCACAGTCGCGACAGCCAGTGTCGCCAGCAGTCTGTAAATCTCCCTAACTCACTTACCTGTCATGCATTACAAAGTATGCAATCCAACGCAAGTAATATACAGCTAGCAAAGTGATAAACTTATTCTTACGTCACTCATGAGTATATTTTTGGTTACGTTTCACTCTTAAGTGTTGTAAGCCATTTGGTTTACTCATAATATTAAGCTTATTAGGTCTAACGTATAACAGAAAACAACCGTATAAAAGAAAAAAACAAGGAGACAACCATGACAGATAACAACATTAAACCTATCGACAAATCTCAATTAGACAACGCCCAATCTGATGTTGCCAATGAAGCGATGGAAGGCATCAATCGTACCGACATCAACCAAGATAATGCGAGCACTCCTACCTCTAAGGGCTCTGATGAATCGCTACTTGATATGTTACATGAGGCGAAAAAATTCAAAGATGAAGAATAAGAATAAGATAAAATCAAACGGTTAAGGTATTTACTTAGCCGTTTTTTTTCAGGTTAATAAATACGTTTGATAAGCCAGCGCTGACGATAACACAATCACAATAGGTAGCATCAATGTCATGTATTTGTAGTGGATATAGCCCAAAGCACCTACTACCCCGCCCCCGCAAAAGCTATACCATATCATCGCTTGAAACACGAACATCTTTTTATTAATTGGTCTGCCCGCCAGCCAATTACCCAAGGCTGAGCCCATATCTGAGGTCAATCCTGTCAAATGGGTGGTACGAATCACGGCACCGCTATAGGTCGCGACCATTGAATTTTGCAAGCCGCAAGCCATCGCGGCAAACACCTGCCCCCAAAACGACTGGTAGCTAAATAAAATCAAACTGATAATTAATAAACTTGCTTCAATTAACAAAGCGTTGCCATAGCGCTTACCTTCTTTTAATGCCGTACTACCCACCACAAAGCCACTGATAACTGCCCCAGATAAAAACGATAACAGCACGATACAAACCATCGCCATCTGCTGGTAGTGCTGTTCCGCCAATGCTGTGGCAAATAGCGTCACATTGCCCGTTACATGCGAAGCAGATAAATGCGTGAAGCCGACTAACGCGGTGCTATTGATACACCCTGCATTAAACGCCAGCACGCAGCCACCCCATAAAATCCACTTAGGTAATTTATTAATCATTAGCTACCGCCATTTATCAGTCTTTAGCTGACTTGCCAAACATATTAAGCCTGACAAAAAATGGTAAGCTTAACCACACGGCTTTGCAATCCCTATCCAAACATCAATCAAAAAAAGTAAGCAAAAAACAGCAAGCAAAAAAAAGAGCAACCATGGTCGCTCTTTTATCCACTACTCGCCTAAAAATTAGTCTTCTACCTGCATCATCACTTGTTCAGAGAGTGCCACGGTATTAAACCCAGCATCGACAAATAAAATCTCGCCGGTGATACCAGACGCCCAAGGCGATAACAAAAACATCGCGGCATTGCCCACTTCTTCAATATTGACATTGCGCTGTAGCGGTGACATTTTGGCGTTGGTGTCGAGCATTTTACGAAATGATTTGATACCGCTTGCCGCCAAAGTACGAATCGGACCTGCAGAAATCCCATTGACACGGATACCATCGCTACCCAGAGAGCTGGCAAGGTAGCGAATGCTCGCTTCCAGACTGGCTTTGGCTAGACCCATGACATTGTAGTTTGGCAACACATGGATACTGCCTTCATTCGTCAAGGTTAACAGCGAGCCTTGGCGTTTTGCCAGCAACTCACGGCTGGCTTTAGCAAGCGCCACAAAGCTGTAGCTACTAATATCATGGGCAATGGCAAAACCTTCACGGGTGGTCACTTGGGTAAAATCACCATCTAGCTGATCGGCAGGGGCAAAACCAATGGCATGCACGACCCCATCAATGCCATCTGGCCAGTGTGCAGCAACTTGGGCAAAACACGCTTCGATTTCGCTATCTGACGCCACATCACACGCCAATACCTTCTCTGCACCAAAAGTTTCGGCTGCCATATCCACGCGTTTTTTCATTTTTTCATTCGGATAGGTCAAAATTAAACTCGCGCCTTCACGATGTAACGCTTCTGCGATACCCCAAGCAATCGATAATTTACTGGCGATACCGGTAACAACGAAACGCTTCCCTGTTAATAGCATGGTTTTTCCTTATTTTTCAGTGAACGAATATGCACTATAATAGCTCAAAATTAGGGGTTAATTCTAGCAAAAAAACCTAAACAAAGCAAATTTAGTGATTTTCATGGCGTTTGTGACAAAAATCGCTTTACAAATAGTGGTAAAGCGTTAAGCTATGCCTATTTTTTAAACTTAAATGTTATCATGACTATGCCTGCAAATTTTGACGAGATTATCCAACAAAACAGTGATGCCTACCGCACTCTAATTGCATCAACAGGGGAAGAGTTAACACGTGAAGGACTACTTAATACCCCAGAACGCGCCGCTAAAGCCTTTAGTTTTTTGACCCAAGGCTATCATCAAGATTTGGTCGAAATTACCAACAACGCGATTTTTCCAACTGACAATAATGAATTGGTCATGGTAAAAAATATCGAGTTTTATTCGATGTGCGAGCATCATATGTTGCCTTTTTATGGCGTTGCTCATGTGGCGTATCTGCCCGATGGCAAAGTGATTGGACTGTCAAAAATGGCACGTATCGTGGATATGTACGCCCGACGTTTGCAAATTCAAGAAAACCTAACCCGCCAAATCGCCCAAGCGGTGATGGATATGACAGGGGCAAAAGGCGCGGCGGTGGTGATGGATGCCGCGCATATGTGCATGATGATGCGCGGTGTGATGAAACAAAAATCCGATACCCGCAGTATGTCACTGCTGGGCGAATTCAAACACAATACCGAGGCAAGACAAGCGCTGTTAATGGCTATACCAAGCGCCTAGTGTCTAAACTTGGTACCTAAGCTCAGTACCTAAACTTAGCGCCCAAACAGTCAACCTAAGTTAACTAGTCAAAAAAGCCCCAGTGATGTTACTGGGGCTTATTTATATTCAGCCGATTTATAACGGGCATATAGTGCTTTTCCATATAGTGCTTTTCAATGTCATCTTTAGGCGATACACTAAAATAGTTTTCGATTTTTGCCCTGTAAGTCCATAACACTAAGACAAACATATTAAAACAATAACAAGGAACATAAAATGATCCATCATACCAAGGCGATTAATAGCTTTCTTGACTACGTTAAAGTTCAATTGCCCATCATCCAAGCGCCGATGGCAGGTGTCCAAGACAGCAAACTTGCTATCGCAGTGAGCCAAGCAGGCGGACTTGGCTCACTACCTGGCGCCCTGCTCAGCCTACAAAAAATCGAAAGCGAAATTGTGAGTATCCGCCAAGCGACCGATGCCCCCTTTAATGTCAATTTTTTTGCGCATCAACAACCTGACTATACCCAAGCGATGCAAGAAAAATGGTTGAATGCCCTACAACCTTATTATCAAGAATTGGGTTTGACGCAAGACGAGATAGCCACGACGGGTGGACGTCAGCCATTTACCCATGAACAAGCAGCGCTAGTGGCGGATTTAAAAGTCCCTGTGGTGAGTTTTCATTTTGGGCTACCGGACAAAGCTTTGTTAAATATCGTCAAAAAATCCGGGGCGATTGTGATATCCTCTGCCACCACGCCTGCGGAAGCACGCTGGCTGCAAGCCAATGGGGCGGATATGATTATCGCGCAAGGATTGGAAGCAGGTGGGCATCGGGGTATGTTTTTAAGCCAAGATGTGACGCTGCAAGCGGGCACTTTTAGCCTATTGCCCAATATCATCCGCTCTGTCAGTTTGCCGGTGATTGCGGCAGGTGGTATCAGCGACAACGCTACCGCACAAGCAGCGTTTGCCATGGGCGCCAGTGCAGTACAGGTGGGTACGGCTTTTTTGCTGGCAGATGAGTGTGATACCAAAGACTTTCACCGCAAGGCGCTACAAAGTGAGCGAGCCGAACACACCGCTTTAACCAATGTATTTAGTGGCGGCTTAGCACGCGGGATTGTCAATCGCTTTATGCAAGAAACGGGGTATATTAGCGAGTCTGCACCGCCATTTCCCCATGCATCGTTCGTCAGTAACCCCATTAAAGCCAAAGCCGAAAGCATGGGAAGTGATGAATTTAGCTCACTGTGGGCAGGGCAAAATGCGAGATTGGCGAAAAGTGGTACAGCAGATAAAATTATTCAAGATTTACTGGGCTATTAATTGCAAAAAATAATCTTGATATATTTTGTTAGTGAAAAAAACGTGAGTCGCAGCACTCACGTTTTTTTTAATCAACAGTTTAGAAACCTAATGTTTTGCCATCAGGATTTCTTGGGTCAGAATAGCCATAAAACCCAGAATCATCCGCTTGAATAATTTGAATACGTCCCATTGGTGCTTTAGTAACAACTTTATGACCTTTGTCTTGCAACAATTTTATTGTATCAGGACTAATGCCTTCTTCAACTCTAAGCTCATCGGGTAACCATTGGTGATGAACGCGTGGTGTAATTATCGCTTCTGCGGGATTCATTTCATGGTCAATCGTATTAACCACACTTTGCAATACAGTCGTGATGATACGAGCCCCACCTGGACTACCTGTAACAAGCCAAGGTTTATTATTCTTCATGACAATTGTTGGTGTCATTGAAGAAAGTGGACGTTTTTTTGCTTCAATCGCATTGGCAGTGCCACCTACTAGACCAAACGCATTTGGCACACCGGGTTTCACTGAGAAGTCATCCATTTCATTATTGAGTAAAATCCCTGTGCCTGCTGCAACAATGCCACTACCAAAGTTAAGATTTAATGTATAGGTGACAGCAACGGCATTACCCGCTTTATCCATGACGGAAAAATGCGTAGTCTGGTCACTTTCATAAGGTTGTGGTTTACCAGGTTTAATGGTTGATGAAGGCCTTGCTTTATTATCATCAATCGTTTTGACCCGTTCATTCGCATATGCTTTGGATGTTAAACCTGTGACAGGGATTTTGACAAAATCCGGGTCGCCCAAATATTCTGAGCGGTCAGCATAGGCTAATTTCATACTCTCTGCCATGTGGTGAATATTTTTGGCACTATTTACCCCATCTTCTTTGATAGGGTAATGTTCAAGCATATTTAATATCTCAATCAAGTGTACACCACCCGAACTTGGGGGTGGCATGGTAACAACTTTATAGCCTCGATAATCACCAATAATTGGCTGACGCTCAACAACTTTATAGGCTTTTAAATCTTCAAGTGTCATTGTGCCGCCATGTGATTGCATTTCTTTCGCAATTTTTGTGGCGATTTCACCTTGATAAAATGCTTTCGCCCCTTGTTTGGCAATCAAACGCAATGATTTCGCCAAGTCTTTTTGTACCAACAAATCACCAGATTTCAGCGGTTCACCGTTTTTGAAAAAAATCGCTTTGCTAGCTGCCCATTTACCCAGTGTTGATTTTTCTTCTTTTAACGTCTGTGCCAATACATCACTGACAATAAACCCTTTGTCTGCAAGCTTAATTGCAGGCTCAAGCACTTTAGATAATGGCATTGTACCCCATTTTTTTAGCGCGTATTCCATCCCAGCTACTGTACCAGGCACACCTGAAGCGTCATGCGTGAACAATGATTTTCCATCAATAACATTACCTTGACTATCAAGGTACATATCACGGCTGGCTTTGGCTGGCGCAATTTCGCGAAAATCAATCGCAACATCTTTGCCAGTTTTATCATCATGCAACACCATAAAACCACCACCACCAATGTTGCCAGCATTTGGCAAGACGACTGCTAAGGCAAATCCAACCGCGACCGCCGCATCGATAGCATTGCCGCCTTGTTTTAATATATCCAAACCAACTTGCGTCGCTAACCCTTGCTCGGAAGCCACCATACCATTTTTACCATAGACAGGATGAAAGATAGCATTACTGCTATCGTAGCGATTTGCCGCTAACTGGCTAGCATTGGTGGCTGGTTGTGGTAATAGTTTGCTTTGGGCAATGGGTGATATCACCAACATTAAAGCCAATGACAGATTGGTTAAAATCAGTTTCGGTTTTAGTCGCATGTCCCTATCCTTCTAAATTACTAGTTGATGTTGTAGCAGATACAAATAATATGTATTGCTACAATATACATAAATCCTTTCATAAAAACGTCATATTAAATTGTGACAAAAATATTTCTGTTATCGAACCAATTCGTTAATTTTTCTAACGGATATCTAAGTTATAAGTATTTACCCCAATCTGCAAGCTTTTTTAACTGCCATACCCCATGAGTTAAAAATTGCTATCGTTTATGAAGTCTGTGATGTAGCTTAACCACATTGCCCATAATTAAAATCGCTGGGGCGGGCAAGTTTGCCTCACGTTGTTTTGCCACGATGGTCTCAAGCGTGCCTGTCAATACTTGCTGATGCGGCAAGCTGGCATTGGACACAATCGCAATCGGCGTCGTGGGATTTTTTCCTGCGTTAATCAAGCCACTCGTCAATTTATCAAGCTGTTTTAATCCCATATAAAAAACCACGGTTTGGTTATCATCAAGCCAGCTGGCAAAGTCTTCATTGATGGTATCCGTCTTAAGAGAGGCGGTGACAAACTTGACAGAGTGCGCATACGCACGGTGAGTCAATGGAATACCGGCACAGCTTGCCGCCGCGGTGGCTGCGGTAATCCCCGGCACGACTTCAAACTCAATCCCAGCTGCAACCAATTGCTCGGCTTCTTCGCCGCCACGCCCAAATACATACGGGTCGCCGCCTTTGAGACGTAACACCCGTTTTCCTTGCTGCGCCTGTTCCACGAGTAGCTCATTGATTTTTTCTTGCCTTACCGCATGATCACTGGCTTTTTTGCCGACGTAGATTTTGCTGGCATCACGCCTGCATAGATCAAGAATCTGCGCTGAAACCAAATTATCATAAAACACCACATCCGCTTGTTGCATCAATCGTAGCGCTTTAAAAGTTAGCAAATCAGGATCGCCTGCCCCTGCACCCACAATATACACTTTGCCAAGCTGTGCTTTATCCGTGGGTTGGTTGTTGGCGTGCTGTTGTAGCAAAGTTTCAAGTTGGCTTTCAGCTTTGCTTAGGCTATTTGTATTGCCTTCAAATACCGATTCTGCGACTTGTCCTTCAAAGGCTTGCTCCCAAAACTTACGTCTAGCCGTCACATTGGGCAATGCAGCTTTTACTTTATCGCGAAATCTACCTGCCAACCCTGCCAATTCACCATATTGCGGTGGCACCACTGTTTCGATTTTGGCTCGCAGCAGTCTTGCCAGCACAGGGGCTTTGCCTGCACTGGATACCGCAATGGTAATCGGATTGCGGTCAACGATGGCAGGAAAGATAAAGGTACATAGCGGTGGATTATCGACGACATTGACTGGGATAAAACGGGCTTCACAATCATGAAAAATCTGTGCATTCACCGTTTCATCATCGGTACAAGCAATGACGATGGTTTGTTTATCCAAATATTTTTGCTGATAAACATCGTTAATCAATTGATGACGAGAATCGCTAAATTGCGCGATGAGTCTCGCCTCATAGCTGGGTGCGACAAAGGTGATAGTAGCACCCGCTTTGTCAAGCAAATCCGCTTTACGCAGTGCCACTTCCCCACCGCCAACTACGAGTACGGGGCGATTTTCTAATTTAAAAAATAGCGGTAAGGTATTCATAGACATTCTCAACATTAGATAGTGACAAGAACAATTAAGCCGAACCGAAGTTCAGCTTAACATTTTCATACATACTGCCGATCAAAAATTATAATTGTGTGTGTAGACCACATTCACGGTTTTCTTCGACTTTGGTAGGGTCAAAGTAGTCATGTTCATTTGGCAAATCATGCTCTTTTAAGTAAGCTTCTAGGTCATCTTCTGACCAATGGAACAATGGCGCTACTTTTAACACGCCGTCTTTACTTTCTGACAACACGTCAAGCGATTGGCGAAATTCCGTTTGGTCTTTACGAATCGCATTAATCCACACGTCAGGGGCAATTTCTTTTAACGCACGTCCAAATGGCTCAAGTTTCACTTGCTCAGTGAATTTTGCGTGCGCTGGGTTGTTGACACTAGGTATACCATTGAACTCAACATCACGCCAAGCTGCGGTTTGTTGTGGCAAGTAGGTAATCACGTTTAAGTTTAGACGTTTAATCAAATCTTGGGCATGGCGGTAAGTGGCTTCAGTGTTGTAGCCAGAATCCACGAACAATACTTTGATATCAGGACGTTGTTTGGTAACCATGTCTAATAATACCACTTCGTAAGGGCGAAAGTTAGTAGTGATGATAGGATTACTACCTTGTGCCAGTGCCCAAGCAATGATTTCCTCTGCGGTTTTGCCGTTCAATTCTGCGTTGGCTTTGTCTAGGTCGATATTTAGTTTATTGCTCATTGGATTTCCTAATGTTTTATGGTGAAAAATTGGGATACGCTATGCTAATCAATTATGCGATGTTTAAAAAATGATTTTTAATGATATTATTATGAAAATTTAGAATTAACAAATTGACTGGAAATGCAGAAACCAGAAGTTAGAAACGACACGGTGGCAACGGGCTAACATTAAAAAAGCGAACCCTTAGATTCGCTCAATCTTAGCATCATTCAACAATTAATTGGCAAAAATCGGTAATTGCGTCACGCTGCGACCTGTATAGCGGTGTTTGATATCGACAAAATAATCAAACCAACTGGGGTTAAAATCGCTGTCATCAATATCAAACTCACTAAACCCTACTTCGGTGAGCAGCTGCAACGTATCTGGCAAGATATCACCGCTGGCGCGCAACACAATAGCGGGGGTATAACTGGGGTGTTGCTGGATTTTTTGCGCTAAACTATAACCGCGTCCATCACGAAAACCATGAAAATCAATCACAATCACCGACAGTAGCGGCATCACTTTGACAAAGTCCTGGTGCAAAAACTGATAATCACTAGCACCCGATAAAATAATACCCAGTTTTTTATCGCCCAACCGATGGGAAAGCGCTACCAAATCATCCGCTTCTAACTGCGGTTTTGGCGGATTTTTCTCGCTAAATTCGACAGGGCGATAGTCTACCAAAATTTCAGTGATATCTGAGGCATACTGGGATGGGTCGATATGCTCGATTTTTTGCTCATGAATACTCACGCTGACTGACTTTACATTATCAATCACTTGGCTTTGGTTAATAAGTGCCATGGCTTATCCCTCCACCGGCTGTTCTGATTTGTCACGATATACATACTCTTTAAATGGCTCAATACCGATACGATCAACAACTTCGGCAAATGTTTCGCTACCAAAGTCGGTATCCGCCGCTTGGCGATATTTAAGGTAGACTTGCAGGATATCATCCACCGTCGCCGCAACCGCATCGACAGGCACGGATTTGCCCAAAATATCGCCTAATTTGGCGTTTTGACCCGATCTACCACCGAGCGAAATTTGGTACCAATGCTCGCCTTTTTTGTCCACACCCAAAATACCGATATCTGCGACATGGTGATGCGCACAGGCATTCATACAGCCTGACATGTTTAGGCGAATTTCACCAATATCATGGACAAAGTCTGCGTCTTGGAAATATTGGTTGACTTGGTTGACGATATTTAAGGTGCTGGCATTGGCCAATGAACAATAGTCAAAGCCTGGGCATGAGATAATATCCGTCAATAAGCCAATATTTGGGCGGGCAAGGTGGTATTGTTTGAGCACCTGATAGACGTCATATACATCTTCAAGTTTGACGTCCGTGAGCACCAAGTTTTGATGATGGGTGCCGCGCACTTCACCAAAGCTGTATTTATCCGCCAAATCAGCCACCACGCGCATTTGGGTAGCGGTGATATCGCCGGTATCTTGCATAAAATGTTTGAGTGAGATAATCACCACGTGATAGCCTTTGACTTTATGCTCGCGGGTATTTTGGTTAAACCAACGCACAAACTCGCTATCTTCAAACTGGGTAGCCAGTTTGTCTTGGCTAGCTTGTAATTGTTGTTGGCTGAATGTTTGGTACGCCGGCTGTGGAAAGAAGGTTTTGGCGTGTTCAATTTGTTCAGCTGTCAGTGTTAATGCACCGTCTTTATTGTGTTTTTCCCAATCTTCTTCCACGATTCGTGAAAACGCTTCGGCGCCCATACTTTCAACTAAAATCTTGATACGCGCTTTGTATTTATTGTCACGGCGACCGTATTGGTTGTAGACACGTAAGATGGCATCTAAATAAGAGAGTAAATGGCGTTCAGGTAAAAACGGACGAATCACTTTGCCAATCACAGGCGTGCGCCCTAGACCACCGCCCACAATCACTTCAAAGCCAATGTCACCTGCGTCATTTTTGACCACATGCAGGCCAATGTCATGCAGCTGTGTCGCTGCACGGTCTGAGCAAGTACCGATGACTGCAATTTTAAATTTACGCGGTAAATAGGTAAATTCTGGGTGAAACGTTGACCATTGACGAATGATTTCACAATACGGGCGCGGATCGGCGATTTCATCAGCCGTCACACCGGCAAACTGGTCAGTGGTGGTATTGCGGATACAGTTGCCCGAGGTTTGAATCGCATGCATTTGTACCGATGCCAATTCTGCCAAAATATCGGGTACTTCTTCTAATTTTGGCCAGTTAAATTGCATATTGGTACGGGTGGTGATATGACCATAGCCACGGTCGTATTTTTCGCTGATGTCGGCAAGTTTACGCAGTTGATACGTCGCAAGCAGACCATAAGGAATCGCCACGCGAAGCATCGGCGCATGACGCTGAATATATAGACCGTTCATCAGGCGTAATGGCAAGTACGCTTCTTCACTGAGCTCGCCAGCCAAAAAACGTCGGGTTTGGTCGCGAAACTGCTCGACCCGATCGTCTACCAATTGTTGGTCAATTGCGTTGTATTTATACATGCGGATTCCTATGTCACTAATACAAATTCTAATTACAAATTAAATTTAAAACTTTTAGCTTTTGCAGCCATTTCAACTGGGTGAAATTTTAACCTGCCTATCATAAATGCCCAAGGGGTTTTTAGTAAATTCCATTTTTACATAAATATATCGAGTTACTGCATTTATTATTGCGAACCGTAATATTCTATTATACGCTACCTTAATTTTTTTGAACCGTCTGTTTTTTTGACACGTTAATTTTGACCCGCTAATATAGGAAATCCGATGAGCCAAAGCGCCACTTCAACTCTCCATTCTCTAAGCCAACTAGTACCACCGCACGGTAGTGACACATTAAAAGAAAAATTACTTAAAGGCGATGCGCTAACCGCTGCCCAGCAAAAAGCCAAAAATCTCCCAAAAATCCAAATCAGCTCCCGTGAAGCCGGTGATTTGATTATGCTCGGTATTGGCGGCTTTACCCCGCTAGATGGTTTTATGAACCAAGCAGACTGGCAAAGCGTATGTGACAATATGCATTTAACCACTGGCGACAATGCGGGCGTATTTTGGCCCATTCCTATTACCCTATCGACCGATACTGCCACTGCCGATACGCTAAACCCAGGTGATGACATTGCGCTGGAATACCAAGGTGAAATCATGGGGATTTTGACCTTAAGCGAAAAATACCGCATTGATAAAGCGCACGAATGCCAAACCGTCTTTGGCACCACAGAGCTTGAGCATCCCGGCGTTGCCATGGTAATGGCACAAGGTGATGTCAATCTAGCTGGCGATGTGGTGGTGTTAAGCGAAGGCGAATTCCCGAGCAAATATGGTGATATCTACCTCACTCCGGCACAAACCCGTGACATCTTTACTCAAAATGGCTGGAAAACCGTCGCTGCTTTCCAAACCCGTAACCCGATGCACCGCTCACATGAATACCTTGCCAAAATCGCCATTGAAATCTGTGATGGCGTACTCATTCATTCATTGCTTGGCGCATTAAAACCTGGGGATATTCCTGCAGACGTACGCCAAGAAGCCATTGGTACATTAATCGACCATTACTTCCGTAAAGACACGGTCATCCAAGCAGGCTATCCACTGGATATGCGCTATGCCGGTCCACGTGAAGCATTATTACATGCCTTATTTCGTCAAAACTATGGTTGTAGCCATTTGATTGTCGGGCGTGACCATGCAGGCGTGGGTGATTACTATGGCGCGTTTGATGCGCAGCATATTTTTGATACGCTCAAACCGAATGATTTAATCACCCAACCGTTAAAAATTGACTGGACATTCTGGTGTAATGCTTGTGACTCGATGGCATCGACCAAAACTTGCCCACACGATGCCAGCCATCATGTCAAAGTCTCAGGTACCAAATTGCGTAAAGCCTTATCGGAAGGGGAAGACGTGCCTGATAACTTCAGCCGTCCAGAAGTGTTAGCGGTACTTCGTAACTACTATGAAGGCTTAGAAGAGCATCAAAAACATAAAGTTGAGCTGACAGGTCACTCTGCAAAATAATTATTGCGAGGTTTAACGCTTATCAATCGATTAAAAGGGTATGTGATAATACCCTTTTTTTTATCTAACCTTTAGCAAAAAAATTAGCAATAAAAAAGAAGCACGGGGCTTCTCTTTTTATTGCTTAACATTGCTTAACTGAGCTAAATTTAATTAAGGCTAAATTTAACTAAGCTAAATCACATATTCGACGTGCGAATCTTGCAGAAAATTGGCAACAAAATGATTCGAGGGATGATTGACCAGCGTCTCATAATCCCCAATTTGCACGATTTGACCTTGGTTCATCACCACAATTTCATCGGATAATTCTGCCGCTTCTTCTTGGTCATGGGTCACTAAAATACTGGTGACACCGAGCTCATGATGAATCGAGCGCAGCCAAGCGCGTAATTCTTTACGCACCTTGGCATCGAGTGCGCCAAATGGCTCATCGAGTAACAACAGCTTTGGCTCTACCGCTAGCGCACGCGCCAATGCGATACGCTGACGCTGACCGCCTGAGAGTTGATGCGGGTATTTTTTTGCGGTTTGGGATAGTTGCACCAGCTCCAGCAGATGATTGACCTTTTTGCTGATTTCCGCGTTGCTTAGGCGTTTGTTTTTTGGCATGACGGTCAAGCCAAACGCCACGTTATCAAACACGGTCATATGGCGAAATAACGCGTAATGCTGGAACATAAAGCCGATATGACGCTGCTGGACAGGCACATCGGTCACATCTTCACCATCAAACAAAATACGCCCCGTATCGGCAAGCTCAAGCCCTGCAATGATGCGCAGTAAGGTTGTCTTACCGCAGCCTGAAGGTCCCAAGAGCGAGGTTAATTTGCCCGTCGGTACGGTTAAATTAATCGGTTGTAGTGCAGTAAAGCGACCAAACTGTTTGGTGATATCACGGATTTCGATACTCATGGTATTCTCTTAACTTTTTTTACTTTTTAAATTGCATCAATGTTATTCATCATTGGCAGACTGACGTTTAGTCAACGCCTGCTGCACGATTAAGGTAACGAGTGCCAACAACGCCAACAAACTCGACAACGCAAACGCCGCCGTCATGTTGTATTCATTGTAGGCAATCTCAACCAATAGCGGCATGGTATTGGTTTCACCGCGAATATGACCTGAGACCACACTCACCGCGCCAAACTCACCCATCGCCCGGGCATTGGTCAAAATAATACCGTATAGCAATGCCCATTTGATATTGGGCAGCGTCACCCGCCAAAACATTTGCCAGCCTGAGGCACCGAGTGTTAATGCCGCTTGCTCTTCACTGCTGCCCTGCGACTGCATCAGCGGAATCACTTCACGCGCCACGAATGGAAAAGTCACAAACATGGTGGCAAGCACGATACCGGGAATGGCAAAAATCACTTGAAAACCAAAGTATTCTAGCCAGCCGCCAAGCCAAGTATTGGCGCCCAGTAGCGCGACAAACATCAAACCTGCAACCACCGGAGATACCGAAAATGGCAAATCTAGCAGCGTGGTGAGAAATTGCTTACCTTTAAAATCAAATCGGGTCAATAGCCAGGCTAAGGCAATCCCAATCACCGTATTAATCGGTACCACAATCAGCGCCGTAATCAAGGTAAGCTTGATGGCCGATAATGCCTCATGATCGGTCAAGGCAGCCACATACAACTGCCAGCCAGATTTTAAGGCCTCATAAAACACCGATATCAGCGGAATCACTAGCATCAGCGTCATAAACGCCACCGCAATACCAATTAAGGTATAACGTAGCCATGTCGGCTCACGGGTTGCGGCTTGGGTTTGGTAAGGATATTGGCTGCTGTCTATCATACACTTGCCCCGCCCATACGTTTGGTCAATAGCCACTGCAAGGCATTAATGGCAAATAAAATCACAAACGAAATCATCAACATAAATAAAGCAACCGCGGCAGCCCCCTGTACATCAAAACTTTCAAGCTTACCAATAATGATTAACGGTAAAATCTCAGATTTCATCGGTAAATTACCCGCAATAAAAATCACCGAGCCATACTCCCCCGTCGCCCGCGCAAACATCATGCCCGAGCCCATCAGCAACGCAGGATACAACTCCGGCAAGATGACCCGTCTAAAAGTTGTCAATCTCCCAGCGCCTAGCACCGATGCCGCCTCTTCATATTCTGGCGACAGCTCCGCAAGCACAGGTTGTACCGCACGCACAATAAACGGCAAACTCACCACAATTAGCGCCAACCAAATACCAATGGGGGTAAAAGCAATTTTAATGCCGAATGGCGCAAAAAACTGCCCGATTAAACCATTGGGTGCATATAAGGTTGCTAACGAAATACCCATTACCGCCGTTGGCAAGGCAAAGGGCAAATCCACGAGCGCATTTAAAATCGACTTTCCCCAAAACTCATAGCGCACCAACACCCATGCAATCAGCGTACCAAACACCAAATTGGTCAATGTCGCTAGCAATGACATTTTTAGCGACAGTTCAATCGCTGCCTTGACGCGCGGCTCGGCAATGGTTTTGATAAAGCCTGCCACGCCAATATCGGCGGCTGTCATTACCATCGCCACAAATGGCAACAGCACGATAATCGACAATGCCAATACACTGATGCCCAAACTCAAATTAAAAAACGGCATGATATGGCGCTTTTTATTGCGTTTCAAGGGTGAATTGGGTGTTTTAGGCTGATTGTTTGATGTTAAATCGGCTTGATGGTTAGCATTGATGCTTGCCATGCAGGGCTTCCTTTACTAATAATCGGTAGGCAACGTGAGAATTTAAAATAATAAACATATAAAAATAAAGATACAAAAAGCTCTGTATCCAAAATTTTAAGCACGGCTATAGTACCATCTCACTTTGATTTTCCAAACTATATTTATGCGCTTTAAATATTCTTAGCTAGAATAAAAAACCAGAGCCGAACTCTGGTTTTATTAGGTAAAAACAGCGAACTATTTTGCCGCAGGTGCCGATGCTATGGTGCTCGTTGGGCTGGCTAGCTGATCAAAAACACCACCATCTTTGAAGTATTTGGTCATGATATCCGTCCAGCTACCAAATTCGGCATTGGGGCTAAAGGTAGTAAGCGCGGGTAATTTATCTTGATTTTTAGCCAGTACCGCCGCGTCGCTTGGGCGCAGGTATAAATCTGCCGCCAATTGCTGGGCAGGCTCGCTCCATAAATAATCAAGATACGCTTTCGCTGCGTCGTTCGTGCCTTTTTTATCGGTCACTGATTTGACAATCGCCACGGGGTTTTCTGCTGATATGGTATAGCTTGGATAAACAATTTGCACATCGCCTTTCCCAAACTGTTTAACAGCTAGGTTGGCTTCATTTTCAAAGGTGACTAACACATCGCCAATTTGACGTTGTAAGAACGTGGTAGTCGCCGCACGCCCACCATTTTCATACACCGGTACGTTTTTGAGCAACGCTTTGACAAAGTTTTTGGTTTTACTTTCATCTTTATTAAAACTATGTAAGCCGTAGCCATACGCGCCTAAAAAGGCATAACGCCCATTACCCGTGGTTTTTGGGTTGGCAAGTACGATTTGTACGCCTGGTTT
Organism: Moraxella sp. CTOTU47579; assembly: GCF_032004885.1. Classification (NCBI taxonomy): domain Bacteria; kingdom Pseudomonadati; phylum Pseudomonadota; class Gammaproteobacteria; order Moraxellales; family Moraxellaceae; genus Moraxella; species Moraxella sp. CTOTU47579. The sequence goes on along the minus strand of NZ_DALZOJ010000009.1, from coordinate 22,977 downwards.
TGCCAAATCAGACCAGTCTTTGATTTGTTTTGGGTTGTCTTTACGCACCAAAAACACGATGGCACTGGTATAGGGTACTGCTTTGTTTGGGAATTGGCTTTGCCAATCTTGCGCTACCAAGCCTTTTTTCACCAACAGCTCTACATCTGAGCCTTGGTTCATACTGACCACGTCTGCTTGCAGACCATTGGCAACTGCGAGCGCTTGTTTGCTAGAACCGCCATGCGATTGCTGGATATCAACGGTTTTGCCGCTATTTTTGGCTTCGTAGTCTTTGATAAACAGGGGATTGTAGCTTTTATAAAAGTCACGAGCGACGTCATAGGAAACATTGAGCAGTTTAATAGTGCCTTTATCGCTCGCGCCTGCATTTGATTGCGTCGCGGCTTGACCTGAAGCGGCTTGTTGGTCTTGCTGGGTGGGCGCACGTGAACAACCCGCTAGGCTCACGCCTAATAACGCTAGACTTGATAGCACAGCTACGGTTTTGTGTTGAACCTTAGTTTTTTTTTGAAAATTAACAGTCATCATGGTCACCCCTCATCTCAATGTATAAAAATCAATATATAATGTTAAATGTTAAATTTATTCATACTATTTTACAAAAAAAGCGTCGTCAAGCAAAAACAATATTATTCTGTATCCATATTCCACTTCTGAATATTACATCATAAAATATAATGTAATATTTAAAATTAACAGCTTAACAGGCTGTATCAAGCCTGAATCACACCTCAATCACAAATGTCACGTTGTCAGCTTTATCATTTTCGCCTACAATTTTATTTTTAATTATCAAGAATCCTCCATGGCAAAAGCTTCCAAAACTGTTATCAAATCAATTGAAGAGCAGCTCGCACGACTGGATTTGCAAACCACCTCATTAAATCAGGCTGATGACGTATTTTTGGCGCTGCTTGACGATGGTGAGGATGACAATAAAGCAACTGCAAAGCGTGGCAGTATTGATAACTTAAGCGTTGATAACTTAAACGATTATGACTTTAGCGAACAATTAGCCATTCAAGATCGCGATAGCCAACTGCAACAGGCGTTAAGCGACACTGTATTGTCACTGAGCGATTATCTATCCGCTGTTCAGTTGGTGATTAGTGAAACGTTTGCCCATACTGTTTGGGTGAAAGCTGAAATTCGTAGTCTGTCAGCCAAAGGCGGTCACTACTATTTTGAATTGGCGGATAAAGATATGGATGGCAAAGTCACCGCCAGCTGCCGCGGCACGCTATGGCGTGGTCAAGCAGCCAAAATACTGGCAAAGTTCGAAAAAAACACTGGCATGAGCCTTGAGCGAGGCTTGAATGTATTGCTCAAAGTCTCAGCCACGTTCCATGCCCAATATGGCTTTTCGCTAAACATCGTCGATATCGACCCCACTTACACACTGGGCGATTTGGCAAAGCAATACCAAATGATTTTAACCAGGCTGCATGAAGAAGGGCTGCTCGATCTCAATCAATCGCTCCCGATGCCGTTTGATATTGAGCATGTGCTCGTCATCGCCCCTGAAAAAGCTGCAGGGCTAGGCGATTTTCGCGCGGATGCCGATAGGCTCGCCAGCACAGGAGCGTGTATTTTTCATTATGAGCACGCCACCTTTCAAGGCAATCACGCCCCTGAAGATATCCGCCAAGCCCTCATTAAAGGCATGAAAAATCTGAGCAAGCAGCATATTACCACAGATTTGATAGTGATTATCCGGGGTGGTGGCGCGGTGGGCGATTTGGCCTATCTCAATGATTACGAACTTGCCGCGCTGGTGGCGGAGCAGCCGATACCGGTATGGGTCGGCATTGGTCATGAGCGCGACCGCGTCATGCTAGATGAAGTGGCACATCAAAGTTTTGATACCCCATCCAAGGTTATCGCAGGCATTCGCAATCATCTGCTCACTATTACCCAAGCTGCCAAACAACATTTTTTGACTATCGAGCAAATTGCTAAATCTAGCATCTTGCAGGCACGCCGTGATAGCGAACAACAACTTACCAAGATACAATCGGCAGCGCAGCGACAATTATCTGCCGCTAAACTTGCCATGGACAACCAATTTGTACAGATTCGCCAGCTTGCCTATCAACAAATCACCACGGCTCGTCAATCGACCGATCGACTGCGTGAGATGACATTGTTACAGCATCCGTCAACTGTATTAACCCGTGGCTATGCGATTATCAGAACCTCGCATCCTGCATCAAATACGGTGATGACTTCGATTGCCCAAGTTGAACCCAATTCAACCATAACCATTGAACTACAAGATGGCTATCTACAAGCCACTGTCAATGCCAAACACCCAAAAAACTGACCTATCCATCAAGGAATAACCATGACCGAGCCAACTGATTTTAAAAGCGCCTATGAGGTGTTAAAAACAAATGCACAGCGCTTGCAAAATAGCCAAGAACCCAACATCGACGCACTGATGACCATTGTAGCGGAGTCCATTGACGCCTATAAAGTATGCCAAGCGCGAATTGATGCCGTCGAAGCCTCGCTGAATCAAGCATTTGAAACAGACTAAGTCACAATCAAGCAGAAAAGCAGAAAAAAAAGCCACTATCGAAGGAATGGCTTTTTAGTTGGGCATTTAAATTTCTACTTTGGCACCCATTTCTACCACATTGTTGCTAGGAAGTTTTAGAAACTCAGCCGCGGTGCCGGCATTACGGTGCATATGGGCAAACAATTTTTCACGCCATAACGCCATACCTTTGATGCTCTCAGATGCCACCACCGCCTCATGGGATAAGAAATAACTCACCTTGGCAGGATCGAAATCAAAGTTAAATTGCTGAATGTGTTTGAGTGAGTCTGGCACATCAGGGTCATTTTTAAAGCCAAAATTGAGCACTACCTTCCAGCAATTGTGTCCCAAATAGGTCACTTCACTGCGCTTGCTAAGACCCACCCAAGGGGTTTCTAAAGTATTAACGGTGACAAAGATATTGTACTCATGCAAGCATTTATTGTGCTTTAAGTTTTGTTTCAACGCCACGGGTACGATATCGACTTCAGAGACCATAAATACAGCAATGCCTTTGATTTTTTTGATATTTTCAAACAGCACTTGGCAGCGCTGGTTGATTAAGATTTTCTCCTGCAGTACCGCTTGCTGATTTTGCAGCTCTTGGATATTCTCAAGTGGCGCGTTTTCAATATCTTGGGTCAGCTTTTCTAATTTGCCTTGCGTCGACTCCAAAGCTATTTGTAAGCGTTTATTGGTAAAACTACCAAACAAGTCATCCAAGAAATTTTTTAAGTTAATTTGCCTTGTGGTATGGGCAATTCTCACCAAGTTACGCCCATCTCGCCAAGTCATCATGAGCACAAACATGACGCCCCCTAACAACAATGGGAACCAGCCGCCCTTGAGTAGTTTGAGCAGATTTGACGCCCAAAACAAGAAATCCACCACAAAGAACAATGAGGTCGCGGCGATACACAGTAGCAATGGGTATTTCCACGCATAGCGAATCACAAAGAAGGTCAATATCGTGGTAATCAGCATATCCGTACAAACCGCAATACCATAAGCGGCCGCTAACGCACCGGACGATTTAAACATCACCACAGCAAACGCAATGGCGATAAATAAGCCCCAGTTAATCGCTGGAATATACACCTGACCCACTTCTTTGACATTGGTATACACAATACGCATACGCGGTAAAAAGCCCAGTTGCACCGCTTGTTTGGTGATACTAAACGCCCCAGAAATCAGCGCTTGTGACGCAATCACTGTCGCTAATGTTGCCATTACCACCATCGGAATACGCATGGCATCTGGAATCATCAAAAAGAAGGGATTGGATTTGCCATCAGGGTTGGCGAGTAAAAATGCGCCTTGCCCGAAATAATTGAGCAACAAGGCGGGCATGACAATGGAAAACCAAGCGATACGAATCGGTTTTTTGCCAAAATGCCCCATATCGGCATACAAAGCTTCACCGCCTGTCACACACAGGACAACTGCCCCCAAGATGATAAAGGCGAGTGTCGGATTGGTCACCACAAACTGATAAGCATAGATGGGATTGATGGCTTGCAAGATTTCGACATTGTGCTGAATATGATAAACCCCAATACCCGCAATCAACAAAAACCATAGCACCATCACAGGTCCAAACAGCTTACCAATACCTTTGGTACCAAATTTTTGCACAAAAAATAACAGGAACAAAATGGTCAGCGTGGCAGGAATTACCACACTATGCAGCCGTGGCGATACCACCGTCAAACCCTCTACTGCCGATAGCACTGAGATGGATGGGGTAATCACCCCATCGCCATAAAACAAGCAAGTACCAAATATCCCCATGGTCATGATGATTGCGTGCAATTTTGGGCGATGTTTCACCGCGCTTGATGCCAAGGCGAGCATCGCAATCAGACCGCCTTCCCCTTTATTGTCGGCGCGTAGCACCAACGAGATGTACTTGAGACTGACGATGATGGTGATAGTCCATACAAATAACGACAGCACCCCATAGATATTGGCAACGTTAAAGGCGACATGACCAGAATTAAAAACTTCTTTTACTGAATACAGTACACTGGTACCGATATCGCCATAAACGACCCCGATTGCCCCTAATGTCAGTGCAGGAACCGAGGTTTTAGCATGTGCTTTACTCATAAATTAACGACGCAATTTGATAAGATGGATTATTATAAGTCGAATTATAAAATTGCGGTTAAATTATATTTTGTAACCAAAGTTATCTATGTACTTAACGATAGTAACATTTTAGCAGGTTGAATTTAAACTGCGTTTAGTTTGCCTAGATATTAACTCTATTAGCAGAATATTTTTAACGACTGTCAGCGTGGCTTCAGCCATTTTTTGTGCTTATCGCAAACCTTGATTGGCAAAATCTAAAAAATCCGACGGCTGGCAGACGGATTTATCCTAGACAATATGCTGGATGATGTCATTTGATACGTTTGATGGGTGGTAATATAAAACTATCCTAAACACCAATCAAGCATCAAGCATCAAGCATCAAGCATCAAGCATCAAGCATCAAGCATCAAATAAAACATAAATGTTGCATAAGAATACAGTTAGGTAGATAATGTTGTTTATTGTAAAAATTTTGTGCAATTCCTGCGATTGCTAAAATTTAAAGGCTAAGACATAAAGCGTAAGATGAAGAGCGTAAGGATACCAAAAAGCGATGAACGAAAATGATTTACGGGTCATTAAGACTGAACAACATATCGAGCAAGCTTTTCTCGCATTACTGCAGCAGAAACCTTACCGCGCCATCACGGTCCAAGATATTTTAGATACGGCAGCGATCAACCGCTCAACCTTTTATCGTCATTACGCCAGTAAAGAGGCGCTGGCAGAGAAAATGGTGAGTAATTTTCGCCAAGTGTATGAGAAGTTTTTAACCGAACGCTTTAGTGTCGCCAGTCAAGAAAATTTACTGATGTGTTTGGAACAATTTTGGGCGTTTATTCACTCGCAAAAACAACGCATACTGGCTTTTTGGCAAATCAAAACCCCCAATATTCATTTATATGATGACATGTATGCGTTAATCAAACAAAATTATATTGAGCATGCCAAGCGCCATGGACGCCCAGGCGACTTGGATTTTCAAGGGCATACGTATGCAGGGATTATATTAAACAATTTAAGTTACTGCCTGCAGCAAGACCACCAAATGTCACTCGATGATATTCGTAGCAATATACAACTGATGATGCAGACAGTGTCTATACAGTAATCTCTCATCATCATAATCTGCAGTAGCCTCGATGTCCTCATTAAACATTAGTTAAACCGCACTTAAGCCAGATTTAGGATTTTTTACCGACTAAATCAATCACCCAAAGCTCCGCTTGCGAGCCTAGCCGAAACGGCACACCCCAAAAACCATACCCCGAGCTTACAATCACATCGGTATTGTTGATACGTTCATAGCCGTAACCCAAACGATTTAAGAATTTGACAATGAAATTGGCAGGAAATATTTGCCCATTATGGGTATGTCCAGACACTTGTAAATCAATCGGTAATTGTACGTTTTGTTCAATCTCATTGGGCTCATGGTCAAGTAAAATTATCGGCTTATCCGTGTTTGACGGCATTAAATCCTTGGTCGCTTTACGATAAGTGGCATGATTATCCAGTCGTCCTACCAACCAAAGCTGGTTATCAACCAACACGTTATCATCTGCCAATAAGGTGATATCGGCTTTTTGGATCGCATCGCGAATCTCGCCTTCATGCCCATACATATCATGATTACCTAGCGTGGCATACGCGCCCATTGGCACTGCACTTGCTAGTTGCTGCAGCGCGGGCTGCATATTTTGCGAGGTATAATAGTCAACATTATCATCCATGATATCGCCAGGCATCAACAGCAGTTGCACGTTCTGTGCTTTTACCATATCGGTTAATCGGTTAATTTGCCGCTCACCGACCATTAGACCCAAATGCAAGTCTGAAACCATCCCAATCCGAATAGGTTTAGCAAGTGGCTGATTAGCAGTCAAGCTGATATGACGAATAGTGGGTGTATAAGCATTATAAATACCCATCAATACCATGCCAAAAAACATGAGCGGCAACAAAATGCGTTCCCCGTAAGTTTGATAACTCACGGAATTAAAAAATTGCGGGGCAACTTTCATCAACACCAGATTAATAATACCCACCACCACCATCGACATGATGACAAACCACAAAATAGTCAGCCAAGTCATAGACAGCTTAAGCCCAAAGCTCGTCAATCGTGCGATGCCAAATACCAATAGCGCATTACTCATCACAAATAGACTAATCATCAAATAGCGAGAAGACCGATCGGATAGCCAAGACCCTGCCCACCACTGCAGCCCCCGCCCCGCCCCATAAGTAAACAATTCAAACAACAATACAATGACGGTCAGAAATATCCAACGCATACTAGCCCCAAATTTTTTATCATAAGTAAAGGTTATATAAAGAATGTTTGTGAATTTACAATGTCGCTTTATCTATTAAAGCCAATCAGTGAATTTGAAAAAATCAATTCATAGTTTTGTAAGTTGGTAATTTAGGCATTAAAAAACCCAACTTACGAGAATAAGTTGGGTTTTTTCGATATCGGCTCATCCGATAGCGGTATTGTGGCAGGTTTATTGATTTTTAACAAGCAATAAATTTGCTATAATAACCCTTTTGGCACTTTTAAAAATTATGACTTATTCAACTGCTGTTAATTTATCTGATATTACCAAGCCTGCCAAAACCCGCGTCATTGTGGGGATGTCAGGAGGCGTTGATTCTTCTGTCACCGCCGTTTTGCTCAAACAAGCGGGCTTTGATGTTGAAGGCTTGTTTATGAAAAACTGGGAAGAAGATGACGGTACCGAATATTGTACCGCCATGACTGACCTTGCTGATGCGCAAGCGGTGGCGGATAAAATCGGCATTAAACTGCATACCGCCAACTTTGCCATGGAATATTGGGATCGCGTATTTGAGCATTTTTTGGCGGAATATAGCGCCGGTCGCACCCCAAATCCTGATATTTTATGCAACAAAGAAGTCAAGTTTAAAGCCTTTTTGGATTATGCGCTAACTTTGGGGGCGGATTATATTGCCACCGGTCACTATGCGCGCCGCGGTTTTAGTGATGAAAATGGCAAAGCGCCACTACTGCGCGGACTTGATAACAATAAAGACCAAAGCTATTTTCTGCACGCGGTGGCAGGCGATAAAATCGCCAAAACCTTGTTCCCTGTGGGTGAGTTAGAAAAATCTGAAGTACGCCGTATTGCTGAGCAGTATGATTTAGCGACTGCGAAGAAAAAAGACTCTACGGGTATTTGCTTTATCGGCGAGCGACGCTTTAAAGACTTTTTACAGCAGTATTTGCCCGCTCAAAAAGGCGATATCTATACCGATGATGGCAAAAAAATCGGCACCCACGATGGCTTAATGTATTACACACTCGGTCAACGTGGGGGTATTGGTATTGGTGGGGTCAAAGATAGAGATGAGGCGCCTTGGTTTGTGTTGCACAAAGACTTGGATAATAATCGCCTGATTGTCGGTCAAGGGCATGACCATCCGATGCTACAATCCACCGAATTGACTGCTTATAAGCTTGACTGGGTGGTTGATGCGCCCGCCCAACTGTTTACTGCCCAAGGTTATCGCTGTACCGCCAAAACGCGCTATCGTCAGCCCGATCAAGCCTGTACAGTTTTTGCCCTTGATGAAACGGGCGACACTATAAAAGTGGTGTTTGACGAGCCACAGCGCGCGGTGACGCCCGGTCAGTCTTGTGTGTTTTATGATGGTGATATTTGTCTAGGCGGTGGCGTGATTCAAACCATCGATGCCCCCACTAGCCTAGCTGAAGTTTAAAGTTTAAAGTTTAATACACATCAAGATACAAACAGCGCAAATTGATACCATTTGCGCTTTTTTTATACCCTATTGATTAAGAAAAGTTTGCGGCTAAGCGTTTGTTCCACCCTGCTTTTTTTCGTAGGTAGCCAATTCCCCAGCAGCTTAAATAAATCACAAATGAAATGGTCGTGATATAAGGTGAAATCGGCAGTCCAGGTCCTAACGATAGTAATATCCCGCCGACCCCAGCGATGATGGCAAACAGCATGGACAATAAATAGACATAGATAGGTCTAGCCGTCACTTGACTCGCCGCTGCGGCAGGCGTGATGAGTAACGATAATAGCAGCAAGGCACCGACAAACTGCACACTTACCGCCACCACAAGGCTCAGTGCAAACATAAATAGCAAAGATAAAAATGTTAAATTCAAATGCTGCGCTTGGGCAACTTGCGGATCAACTGCGGCAAATAACATGCGCTGACCAAATATGGCAATGATTGACAGTACAATCACCGCGACCACTAACATCGACTGCAATTCAGCGGGCGTGATTGCAACAATTTGCCCGGTTAATAAGCCAAATTTATTGGAGGAGCGCCCCTGATACAAGGATAAAAACAACACCCCCAGCCCAAGCCCGAATGGCAACAAAATACCCACCACTGAGTTGCGGTTTTTGCCATCAATCCCCATGACCCCCAGCACCATGCCAGCCGTCACCGCCCCAATGACGGCGCCTAGCGTCACTGAAGACCCTAACCATAAGGCACACGCCGCCCCTGCAAACGACAGCTCTGCTGTCCCATGCACGGCAAACGCCATGTCCCGTGCCTGTACCATCGGTCCAATAAATCCCGCCATCACACCCAACAATACCGCGGCCACGATGGACGTTGATACCAAGGGCAACAGCTCAGCAAAGTTATCAAAATTGATGATGGTATGTAGCCAAGTCGTGAGCAGCATGTGAATTCCAAAAGTTAAAAAACCATCGAACGTGATGGCTTGTTTTTGATTGAAGCAAATAAATTAGCGAAATCGATTGATTAAGTCGACACCACCGAGGTTGGCAGTCGCATTTTCAAGGCGCAGCACTTTATCTACCAAGGGTATAATCGGTTCGAGTTCATGGCTAATCATCAAAATCGCGGTATGATGCGCCTGTTTGCGATGGGCTAAAATATCACTGACCACATACTGGCTTGCCACATCAAGACTCAGTAGCGGCTCATCCATCAACAAAACATCAGGCTCAGCGACCAAGGCTTGGGCGATACGCATGCGCTGCTGCTCACCACCTGAGAGCATGGTAAGCGGCGCATCACAAAATGACTCACCGCCGACTTCCGCGATGGCTTTATCCACCAAGTATTTTTTTTGTTTTGCTGTCTGCCAAAAACTGCCCAAAGTTTTTTTCGGGCTAAACAAACCAAACAAATAATTTTCCCCATCTAGCCCTAGCCGCACCAAGTCCCTACCGCGAATCGGTAGTTTTGGCGCAAAGTCTTTGAGCTGTGGCACATAGCCCACTCGAATATCTTTGCCAAGCGTGATTGAACCACTGGATAGTGGCACAAGTTTGAGTAAACTTCGCAGCAATGTCGTCTTGCCTGTACCATTGGCGCCGAGCAGTACCACAAATTCACCCGATAGAATCGAAAAATTGACATCCTGCCAGAGCAGACGTTGTCCAAAGTGCATACTGCCATCTTTGACTTGCAAAACGACTTGCTGTGATTGGGGCAGTTTGACAAACGATTGGCAATGAATGGCCTGCGCAAACTGCCGCTCGCTATTGGCTATTTTGGTGGTTGACATGGGCATGGTGGCTACTTCTTCATCCTAACAGCAAGATTAACGACAAGATCTTAAAGGCAAGGATGGTTGATTGGCAATATCAAATTGCAAAAAATCTGGGCTAAAATTTAAGCATTATAAAGGATAACCAGCCAATACTATACCAATTAACGCAAATTTTTCCCCAAATGCGTTAATGGGTAATCTAAAATTTTTAGGCTAGTTAAAATTAGCGCGTCGCTGCCGCAAAATCATCCAGGGTTTTTTCAATAAATTGCGTATAGCTTGTCACGCCATCGGGAAAGGTTTCATAGACCGCCACAACTGGGACTGCTGATGCCTTAGCCAATGTGATTAGTTGCTTTGAGGTGGCATCTTCGGTCTGGGCATTGACCACCAACAAACCGACTTGTTTATTGCTCAGCAAGCTTTTGCTGTCATTGAGCACTTTGACCGACACCCCTGCATCCGTCTCTGATTGCACGACATAAGCTTTTGGCGTTACATCCTTGATGCCCATATCGGCTAGCAAATACCCAATGACAGGCTCAGTAGCAAAGGCAGTGATGGCTTTTTGCTGTCCGATTTGTTTGGCTTTGACTTTAAGCGCATCAATTTGCTGGATAAATTGTTGGGTATTTTTTGCATAAATTGCTTGATTGGCAGGTGATGTTGCCGCCAATTGCTTGTTGACCGCTTCAGCCACTTTTTTTGCTGTATCAAGGGAGAAAAACACGTGCTCATTGAAGTCACCGTGCGAGTGAGTATGTACTTCGCTATGCCCTGCACTGGGCACGTGAGGATGATCATATGGTTGCGGATCAGCGGTCTTTATTTCGTGTTGGTGTTGTTCACCGGTAGACTCATCTGCCGCATTGTCCGTGTTAGGCGACAGTCCTGAAAGTGCCACCGCATTAATCACCACAGGTTTGTGACTCACCGACTCAGCTAAGCTCATACCCCAATCATCATACCCGCCACCGTTGACCAGCATGATAGCGGACTTAGTGATATTAAGCTTGTCGGTCGCTGTGGCTTGATAATCATGCGGATCTTGTGATAAATCATCGACCCCCACAATCACATTGACTTTATCCCCCCCGACCGCTTTAGCCACCGAACCCCACACATTGGTAGTGGCATAAACGGTGGGTAATTGGGTATTAATAACGGTGTTTGATGAGACTGTTGTAGCTGAGCTATTTGATGCGGATTGCTTTGAGGCTGATTGATTTGAGGTGGATTGATTGTCAGTTTGTTTTTGGCAGCCTGTTAATCCTCCCAATAGGCTCATCGTCAATGTTACCCCTGCAATCGTGGGGGTTTTTAGTAGCATTAGTAGCAAAAAAGGTCGGCTAAAAAAAGCATATTTGTTAATCAATGCGTTTATCATGCTGGGTCGCCCAATCAAGTATTGAGAAGATTAAAAATGTTATATTATAACATTTTAATGGTGTTCTCAAGGTAGCTCAGTGATTTATGCTGGCTTGGATTTCATCTATCGCACCTTTAAATTCAACTATTTGCGCTGACCTTTTTATGCCATAATAAATTCATCACATTGCTGTATGGTTCACAGGCAAATCGGTTGTTATTTTCTACGCTTTACGCCTGTCAGCACTTTTTGTATGACCCACTCTCACAGGATGTTTTTATGAAACTATTTTTCGCGCCTTGTCTGGTACTTGCCAGTATATTGGGCACAACATTTGCCTACGCAGCCTCCATGCCATTGGATACCAATGCCCGCTTTAAACTAGGGTTAAACGCGTCAATCAACAATTACGCGTACGACAAGGACAATGATGTTACGATAATGCCACAGGCATTTTATGACAACAATCGACTCTACATTGAAGGCAGTGAAGTAGGTTATTATCCCTACAAAGACGCACAAAACGAATGGCGATTAACCGCAAGCTACGATAGCCGTTCATTTGATCCAGACGATGCGAGCACAGCGGCGTTAAAAGGACTCGATGAACGTAAATGGTCTGCTATGGTGGGCACTAGCTATATGCGCATCACCCCGTATGGTGGCTTTAAAGCGCAAGTGGAAACTGATGCATTAGGTCGCAGTGATGGTACTAGCGCAAAAGTGGCGCACTTGAGCAGATTTAAAGCAATGGACGATAAAATCACCATTTACCCTGAGTTAGGACTGCAGTGGTACAATGACAAGTACAATAATTATTACTTTGGTGTTTCTGAGCAAGAATCGCTACGAACAGGGATAAAAGCTTATAACGCTGATAGTAGCGTTACCCCCTATGTGAATGTCAGTGCCAGTTACGCCATTTCACCACGCTGGAGTGCATTTATCAGTCAGTATTTAGAGTATTTGAGCGATGAGCAAAAAGACAGCCCACTGGTTGATAACCGTGTCGATAGCAAAACTAAAATTGGCTTTAACTATCAGTTTTAATGCCTAGTTTGATGCCTAGCCTGCCCATAAATAGCTTGCCCATAAAAAGCGCAAATTGTTTGATTTGCGCTTTTTTTCTTTATAAGAAAGGGTTATTCACTTCGTCCACGTGCGATGCTTGCTGCTGTTGCGTGGCAGATTTTTCCACCGTTTGCGCTTGATGGGCTTCTAAATATTCAATGATTTGGTTCAATACATCTTGCAATTGTTTTGCCGTGGCTAAACTTTGTTTATCCAACGTAAACGTCGCACTGCCGTAGAGATTGACTTGCTCTCCTTGATTCTCAAGGGTAAATTCGCCCAAGCCCACGCTTTGGCTATCATTTTGAAATGGTTTAAAAGCACTCATCTTTTTCCCCTGTTTAGTTGCTGATTTGCTAGTTTTTGACTTGCTAATTACTGCTTGTGGTTATGGTGCAATAGTCGCTACATTACTCGGCAAACTGGGAAACGCATTGACCCCGGTGCGTTTTTTAAGTGTGCTTAGGCTAATTTTTTCAACAGTTCCGCTATCATCATTTGGGCTAAAAAATGCCATCGCTTGATGCTGTGATGGCAAATATACCGCTTTAAAAAAATGCGATGGCACCAGCACACGATTTTTTAGCCGTTTGACTTCCGGTGTTAAGAACGCCACCCCTGTCACCACATAAGCTGAGCCGTATTGGTTGGTCAGGTTGCGAGTTTGTGTTTCAATTTTTACCCAAGTTTTACGGTTGTTGTCAGGTGTTTGTGGGGCAATATTCGCCAAACTAAAACTATCAAATTGTGAGTCCGTGGTTGCCATATCAGCATTGGGCGCTAAATGCCCTCTGTCAAATCCGGTACGGGTATAATCGCTCAATAAGCTTCGCACCTCAGTTGGCAGGCGAGTTTCTTCATGAAAGTTATCCTCTCTGACCAAGGTTTTGGCAGCCGTTATTCGTTGTCGCGTCAAATGCTCAGCGACCCAAATAGGGGTTTTGGTGACCCCCGAATACATCACCGCAAAGCCATTAAAGCATAGCGGATAGGTTTTTTGCGATAGCTTAGCAGTAATTGTCGGCTGGGTTTTCTCCAAAAACTCGCTGGCGCATTTTTGTAGCGCCTTGTCTAGCGAACGCGTGGTGAGTGCTTGGGTATCTGGGTTCGCTTGGGTGTTAGGAATAGTGGCAGGGGTATTAATAGTATTGCTATCGGGCTTGGGGGTTGAGGGAGCAACACTACAACCTGCCAGATACAGCAAGCCAACACTCACGGCTGATAAGATGGCAGTATGGCTAATAAAATGGGTTTGAACTATCATGAGTGACCTTAAAAAAAGAAAAAAAAAGAAAAAAATGAAGAAAATGAAAAATAGTACAATGACGACAATGGTATGGTTCGGGCTAAAGTGTCGGATAACGTAGTTTAAATCCCGGTTTAAAACTTCTTGGTTATTTTATAAGGTTTTTTAGTGGAATACGCAAATATTTACTGGCAGTGATAGCAGTTTTTTGAAATGTTTTTTGGCTAATATTGCGTTGACTATTTTTATCCCAATATTTTCCCATCAACAATTGCTTAAGTTCTGATAAAATACGCTTTTTGTCGTTAGTAAATTCTCTATGAGTACATCAACCACATCACAAAACGCCGTCGTCTTACTCTCTGGCGGGCTAGATTCCGTGACTTGCCTTTACTGGGCAAAAGCCAATTATGCCAATGTCACAGCGGTAAGCTTTAACTACGGTCAGCGCCACAATAGCGAACTTAATGCCGCCAAAAAAATTGCTGCGACTGCCCAAGTCAACCATCGTATTATTGATATTGATTTGGCACAGCTAGGTGGCTCAGCGTTGACCGATGCTTCGCTGGTGGTACCCGATGCCAAACAAACAGATTTTAGCGATAATCAGCATAATGACAGCATTCCAATTACTTATGTACCCGCGCGTAATACCATCTTTTTGTCGTATGCGCTGGCATTGGCAGAGGTGACACAGTCCAATGCCATTGTGATTGGCGTCAATGCAGTCGATTACTCAGGCTATCCTGATTGTCGTCCTGAGTATATTGCAGCCTTTGAAAACATGGCAAATCTCGCTACCAAAGCCGGTGTGATGGGCAATCATCTCCACATTGCAACGCCATTGTTGCATTTAAGTAAAGCAGAAATCATTAAGCTTGGGGTATCGCTGGGGGTGGATTATGCTTTGACCGTGTCATGCTACCGCGCAGATAGCGAAGGACGCGCCTGCGGACACTGCGATAGCTGTTATCTACGTCAGCAAGGTTTTTTACAAGCTGAAATAGATGACCCGACTATTTATCAGTAATCTATCATCATCAAATCCTGCCAGCTTTATTGCGTCAACGGTAAAGCTAGCCATTGTACGATTGAACACCTGCTGTTCTATACTGCTGTCTCTTATGAGGATAAACTATGAAACATTCAGCCATCGTGACCCTATTTGCTAGCATGGTTTTGCCGTTTGCTGCACATGCCGCCAACCCACAGTATGTCAATGCTTGCATAACCCAAATGACCGAAAAACACATCACTGATGCCGCTTCTGCAAAAAAAGTATGTACTTGTGTGGTAGATGAACAAGCAAAAATCACCCAAGCGCAAAAAAATGAGCTTGATGCCTGGGTAAAAAGTGGCAAAGACGTTCGCCAAAACAAAACTTTTCAAACCATCAGTGCGCGTATGAAAGCGTGTGGCAACGGCGTTAAATTTAATAAAGCCCGTCCCTAATTGGTTACAATCAATACCATAATCGATAGAGCCGCACCACCAGACCAGTTGTTTACTGGTCTTTTTTTGTTTTGTCGCATGAAGAAGTTTGTACTCAATCTGGCTTTCTGATATTGTTAGTTCAATTTTTGCTTGGGAAACGCCCATGACTCAACTACCCAATTTTTTGGTCACCACGGTTGAAGCGGATACCAGCCGTCATGCCACAGCGCAGCCGCAATTTATCCAGCGTCAAATCAATCTGCTAGCTTATGCCAAGCAGTCAGAGAAAGGCTTGATTCTGTATTTTTATCCAAAAGACAACACCTCAGGCTGTAGTGTACAAGCGCAAGATTTTAGCCAGCATTTGACCCAATTGCAGCAGCTTGGCTACCAAGTCATTGGCGTATCAAGAGATAGTGTTAAAAGCCATGAAAAATTTATCAGCAACCAACAGATTAATTTTGCGCTGGTGAGTGATACCGATGAACAACTTTGCCAATATTTTGGCATCATTGCCGAGAAAAAACTATACGGCAAAGTCAGCCTTGGCGTGGTACGTTCAACGTTAATTTTCGACAACGCAGGCAAGCTGGTTCATGAGATGCGCAATGTCCGCGCCAAGGGGCATATTGATAAATTACTTGCGATATTGCCCACCCTTTAACCCAAACTAACCTAAATTAACCCAAACGCCTTATTTTATTTTGATTTTTTGACTCGAGATCACTCATTGTATGTCCGTGAACCAATTTTTTAAAAATATCTATCACGACTTGTATTATGACGTCTATAAAGCAGTCGGTGGTTCGCTCGAAGACGAAGCGGTTAATTGGCCGCTGTATCTCTCCAAACTTGCCAGCACAGGCATCAAAATTATGGTGCTGTTGGCAATTTTGGGCGTGGTCTATCGGTTAAGTTTATGGCTCATCAATTCTGCCCGTTTTATCGCCAAAGACAGTAAATACAGCCAATCGCTAAGGCTCATCGCACGGTTGATGTGGTTGTTTTCAAGTTTGCTTGCGGTGATGAGTCAGCTTAATTTTGAACCTGAAACAGTCAAAGCCACTGCCAAAGCCGGTATTTGGTCAGTGATTTTTTATATGGCGTGGTACAACCTTGGTTATTTGATGCAAAAAATGCTCAAAAATTATGGGCTAAATGCGTCGATTGAACAATTACTGCATAATTTGTTGTCCATGCTCATCATCGTATTGTGGATTGCCTCGGTGATGTCGCAGTTTGGTTTTGATATTGTGTCTGTGGTCGCAGGTCTTGGGATTGCGGGTATCGCAGTGGGTTTTGCGGCGCAAGCCACACTTGCCAACTTTATTGCTGGTATCACCATTTTGATTGAGCAGTCGTTTCAAGTCGGTGATTGGGTCAGCATTAATGATAAAGAAGGCAAAGTGGTGCAAATCGCCTTGCGCACTACCCAAATTTTGACCCGTGACAATATCACCGTGATTTTCCCCAATTCAACCGTTGCTTCAGCGGAAGTCATTAATTTAACTGCCAAAAATCTGATTCGTTTTGATATTGAAGTGCGTATCGCGTTGGAAGCGGATATTGAAAGCGCTCGCGCTATCATTCTTGATATTTTAGCCAACACCAAAGAGGTATTAGAGCGTCCTGCGCCCACGGCGACAGTGGATAAAATTGGCGATTTTGGGGTATTTTTTATCGTGCGGTTTTGGGTCAATCCGCCTCACGTGTCTCGAATGCCATTTATCAAAGAAAATCTACGCGAACAAATCAAAGTAGCACTCGATGATGCCGGCATTGCCATACCTTACCCGCATATGCAGATTTTAATGCCAAGCGCAATGTCAAGCGAAGCCGCCCCATCGGTAAAAACTTCCCCATAATTTCAGACATTCTGTCATTTGTCCTTTGCTAATCATGCTAAAATACGCCATTAATCAACTTTGACTTTTTTTGGCAGTATTTATGACAGACAGCAATACAACGCCCGTTGGGCAAACTTTTCACATTGTAATCACTTGTGCGGATGGGCTAGAGATTCCCTTGCAAACTGAGCTGGCAAGCTTTGGTATAGATACACAAATTGAGCGCACGGGTCGGCTGATGGCGACATTGACGTTAGCGCAGATTTATCAAGTTTGTCTATGGTCTCGTGTGGCATCACGGGTATTGTTACCACTGGGCAAAAAGAACATCAATCCGGAGTACGATATTGCAGAGCAGCTCTATACCTTTGCCAAAACTGTCAAATGGACCCAGTTATTTGATTTGGAGCAGACCTTTGCGATTCGTTTGACCCTAGATAAGCGCGTACAAGCCAACCAACAATTCACCATGCTGCGCGTCAAAGATGCGATTGCCGACCAATTTAACGAGCAGTTCGGTCGTCGCCCCAATGTCGATAAAACCCCCGATTTTGGCATTGTCGCTACGGTGGGTGACAAACAAGCTGAATTGTATTTAGATTTATCAGGTACCAGTTTGCACCGCCGTGGTTATCGTGCTGCGATGACCGAAGCGCCACTCAAAGAAAACTTGGCGGCTGCCCTGCTCTATAGCGTGAATTTTCACACCACCCAATTTGACAGTATCGTTGACCCCATGTGTGGCTCAGGCACGCTGATTATTGAAGCCTTACTGATGAGCGCAGATTATGCCGTAGGACTGGATAAAGCCGATAGCCAATTTGGGTTTTATGCATGGCAACATCATGATACTGCCCTTTGGGAGGCCATGGTGCAAGACGCGCAAACCCGTTTTCATCATCGCCTAAATGCCATGGCAAATGGCGAGATGCCCGCGGTATTTGCTTTTGATATGGACTCAGGCGCGGTTCGAGCCACGCACAAAAATTTAATCGCCGCAGGTTTGACGCCTATCATCAACCGTATTACTTTGCAGCAGCGGTCACTGGCGACCCTTAATTTGGCACTAGAAAAACAAGTCAATGGTTGGGTCAATCCCCTGTTTATCACCAACCCACCGTATGGTGAGCGTCTGGGTGAAGAAGAATTGATTAAACCCTTGTATCAAGGTTTGGGTAAAAAATTACAAGCGCTGTTTGCAGATAGCCCTGCCAAAGTGACTTTGGGTGTCCTCGCTGCCAAAGTTGAACAAGCCGACGTACTACCCCTTGCCGAGCCAAAAACCCTGCGCTGTCATAATGGCGCTATCACCGTTTATTTTCGTTATGGTGAGCTGTTAAAGAGTAAAGACACACCGTTGATTACGCGCTTTGAAAAACGTGAAATCGCCGTAGATGAAGGTCAAGATTTTGTCAATCGACTACAAAAAAATCTTGCCAATCTGCGTAAGCTGGCTCACAAACAAGCCGTGACCAATCTGCGGGTGTATGATGCCGACTTACCTGATTTTAAAGTGGCGGTCGATGTGTATGGTGAGTTTGTGCATGTGCAAGAATATGCCGCTCCCAAATCAATCCCGTTAGAGACCGCCAAAAAACGCTTTAATCTAGCGCTGCATGGCGTGCGTGAAGCCTTGCAAGTGAACCGTGAGCAAGTGTTTATCAAAACCCGCGCCCGCCAATCCGGCAATGAGCAGTATGAGAAAAAAGCCAATTCGGGTAAATTCCATGTGGTCAGCGAGCCAACCGCCAACAACCAACGGGCGTATTTTTTGGTGAACTTTAGCGATTATTTGGATACAGGGTTATTCCTTGACCATCGCAGCCTCCGAAAAATTATTGCAGAAAACGCACGCGGTAAAACGGTGCTTAATCTGTTTGCTTATACTTGTACTGCCAGTGTACATGCGGCATTGGGCGGGGCAAAAGCGGTGACATCGGTGGATTTATCACAAAACTATCTGGATTGGGGACGCAAAAATTTTGCCCTAAACGGCTTGCCAGATTTGCCAAACTACCAGTTTATTGCCCAAGATATTTTTGAATGGATTAAAAGCAATACTGAGCAGTACGATGTGATTTTTATCGATCCGCCGACTTTTTCTAACTCCAAGAAGTTTCAAGGTACTTTTGATGTGCAGCGCGACCACGTACCACTCATCAACCGTGCCATGAATCGCTTATCCGCTGAAGGCGTGTTGTATTTTTCCAATAACTTTACCAAATTTGTGCTAGACGACGAAATTAACAACCGTTATCACGTTGAAGCCTTGACTGGGCAAACGATTGGTTTCGATTATGACCTGAAAAAACCCATTCATCAATCTTGGGCTATCCGGCATCGATGATTGGTCAATGATATAGTCAAACAGCGAGGGTACATAAGCGGTATCATCGCTGTTTGACGACCCAAATTAGTTGGCAATGAACTGTGTTTCAATCACGCTATCAAGCTTATAAAGGTTGCCGTAACCTTTGGTATCGGTCGGTGCGGTGCGATAGCGAGTCAAGCGCAAAACCCGCTGTGCGCTTTCGTCATGACGATAACCCATGATTGGCGCATCGAGAAAATGCCATTGACCCACCGCTGTTTTTAGTCCCTGCGTGTCATAATTGATGTCACGCACTTCTAGGCACTTTCTATCGGTCACGTTGTCGCAATACTGCCATTTGGGTTTGACCTCCAAAAATACGGTTTCCCCTTTGCCGTATTTTACTTCAGGCTTTAATTTACCTACCCACTGAAGCCAGCTACCATCAGCCGTGGTTTGCGACAATACTGCATCTACTTGAGTTTCCATTATTTGTAGTTCACTTGGGCTTTGCATCTGTTTAGCAAGCCATTGTTCCGGTGCTTGCAATTCACCACAACCCATTAAAGTACTAATACCTGTCCCAATGGGTTGCATGGTATTTTTGCTTAGGCTATATTGATTTGATAGTTGGTTACAGCCTACATTATAGGTTATGTGATTTTGGTTAAAGTTTAGCGTAATTTTGCCATTCTGTGTTTGCAAGTATGAACCATTCCACGTAATCGGATCTGTGCTATTGATATTGTTAAGCTGCCAATCATAACTCTGTAAAGAATTAGTGGTTGGGGTAGAGCCGATAAAGATGGGCAGCTGCACGTATGGCACTCTTTCAATAGGTGCTGATGGGTTAGTATGCACCGTTTGGCAACCAGTCAGGGCAAGCATGAGCAATGCGCTGGTTTTAAAGCCGCCTTTAACTTGATTGTTTATCATTCTTTATATCCATTATTAGACCATTAATCGAAGTTTAGCCAAATATTTATGGTTACTCAGCATCCGTTCTGTAAATTTAGTTTAGTACCTTTAATAATGGAAAAGTTGGCAAATGGAAGAGTTGGCATAAAAAAACCCAGTCAAGCGACTAGGTTTTTGATGTCAAACTTAACATAAACGGTTATTTATTCGGTTGTGGCGTGGTGCGCAGATAAGGCTTAATTTCTTTATGACCTTTTGGGAATTTCGCCGCGATTTCTTCGTTTTTGACGCTTGGCGGGATAATCACATCGTCCCCGTCTTGCCACTCAACTGGCGTTGCAATGCCATAATTATCTGACAATTGCAAGGCATCAATCACCCGTAAAATTTCATTGAAGTTACGACCTACGGCGGCTGGGTAAGTGAAAGTTAGCCGCAGTTTATGCTGTGGATCGATAATAAATACGCTGCGAACCGTGTGCGTGGTTGACGCATTTGGGTGAATCATGTCGTAAGCTTCCGATACTTTTTTATCGGCGTCTGCAATGATAGGGAAATTCACCGCGCAGCCTTGGGTTTCTGAGATATCGCCTGCCCAAGCTTTGTGATCTTCGACGCTATCGACTGATAATGCGATCGGTTTGACATGGCGTTTTTTGAATTCGTCACCCAATGATGCCGTGCGTCCTAACTCCGTGGTGCAAACTGGGGTAAAGTCTGCCGGATGTGAGAATAAAACCACCCAGTTATCACCTTGCCAATCGTAAAAATTGATGTTGCCTTCGGTGGTTTGTGCGTCAAAATTTGGTGCCGTGTCGCCAATTCGTAATTGTGCCATCGCTGACTCCTTATGATTTGATTTGATCTGATTTGATTAATAATATGTGGTTATTGTTTGATATCGGTCTTTTACACAGACTCAGCAAAATTTTAACAGATTCTAAATTCATTAATCATGACTTTTTGCAAATCTTTGTTTCTAAAAAGGCATAAGCACTCTACGATAGGCTGTTTTATAGTAAAGGTTTTAATCAAATTCCGCCGTCTTTAAAAACCGCGCGACCACGTTAAACTGCCCAGCGGTGGTATCTTCTTCATACATCGCTTGGCGAAACGCATTGGAATTGGCAATGCCTGAGGTATACCAAGCAATATGTTTACGAGCGATACGACACCCCGAGTATTCACCATAAAACGCATAAATCTCTTGCAAATGGCTTAATACAATCTCTTTTAGCGCCTCCATCGTTGGACTGGGCAAAATTTCACCAGTCTTTAGGTAATGCGCAATGTCGCGAAAAATCCAAGGCTGTCCTTGCCCTGCTCGCCCAATCATAATGCCATCAGCGCCTGTTTGTTCATATACTTGTTTGGCTTTTTGCGGGCTGTCGATATCGCCATTGACGATAACAGGAATGGTGAGAAGATTTTTGACTTCTTTAATTAACTCATAGCGAGCGCGGCCTAGATATTTATCTTCGCGGGTACGTCCATGTATCACAATCATGGCGATACCTGCCTCTTCTGCCATTTGTGCGACACGTAAAATATTTTCTTCACCATTGGCATAGCCTAGACGGGTTTTTAGCGTGACTGGCACATCCACGGCATTGACCGTGGCATCCAATAGTCGCTTGACCAAGTCTTCATCTTTGAGTAGCGCTGAACCGGCAAGCTTTTTGCAAACTTTTTTTGCTGGGCAACCCATATTGATATCGACAATTTGCGCCCCATTGGCAACTTGATAGCGAGCCGCTTCGGCGATTTTTTCTGGGTCTGAGCCCGCGATTTGCGCAGAAATAGGTGCGATTTCGCCATCAAAATTGGCACGATACAGCGTTTTGTGATGAGCAAATAACGTGGCATCAGACGTCATCATCTCTGACACCGCATGCCCTGCACCAAAGGACTTAGCCAGCATGCGAAAAGGCTTATCAGTAACGCCTGCCATCGGGGCAACGATGATGCGGTTGGCGATGCTCTGGTCGCCGATATTGAGGGGAGTGAGCAATGGATGGTTGGACATAAATAAAAAAGCATGATGCGCTCAAAAATGGGGGAACATTATAACTTTTATTGTCCATGCTTTGGCTAAAAATATTACGCATTTATCATATTCTCCATTTCCCCCTCTTTTAAACAATCGGGTGAGTTTTTATATCAATTTTTTACGATTTTTTATCTATTTGTCATATAGACTTAACCCAATAGAAGTTTAATAGTGTCATACTCATCAATTTATCAGACATAGATATGGGCATAAACATATGTTAAAACAGCTTAAACTTTGGTATCGAGGCGGTAAGCATGTCAATGGCGAAGTGGTTTATCAGCTGCCCCATTGGTCTGCTAGGTTAGTCCGTCGCACGGTTGATTTTGTTTCGCTTGAATGGAAGTGGTTATTGGCATTTTTATGCCTAATCATGATAATTCTTATTATCGCTATTTGATTCGTCGATACTTTACCCATTTAGCCATGCCAATTTGGGCAAAATTTTCAACTTGATAACGAGCAGCTTCGGTTAAAAGTGAGTGTGTCAAAATATAGTAAAAGAAATTAAAAACTACCACAAATCCACATAAAGTAGAAGAATAGC
>NZ_DALZOJ010000008.1:8859-110208 GCF_032004885.1 Moraxella sp. CTOTU47579 | reverse complement strand
GGGTTTGATTCTTTCATATAGCTATAATACTATATTTTATGGGTTTGGTATAAGTTATATTATTGCCAGTTAAGTTTGATAAGCTTATAACGTCAATCCAAGCTGATGACCCATTTTGATTTTGCTGATAACTTTTGGTAAAGTAATCGACCAAAAAATCGCCTAAGCAAATTTTTTTGACCATGTTTTTTAGCGGTCTAGTAGACGCAATACAACATAAGCGGTACAACATAAGCAGTACAAGATAATAAGTTAGGACATTATGGATAACCCAATGCAAAGCCAAGCCAGCGCAAATCAACCAGCCACTTCATCCCAACACAATGCTGCATCTATGAAATATGCTGTGATTTTTCCAGGACAAGGCTCGCAGAGTGTGGGCATGCTACAAGATTGGGCAGCCCAGTATCCTACTGTCAAAGCAACGTTTGATGAAGCCTCAAAGGCGCTTGGGTTTGACTTGTGGGCGATATGCCAAGGGGCGTCAGGTGCCGCGTCTTTGGATGATACCGCGTATACCCAACCTGCACTATTGACCGCTAGTATGGCGATTTGGCGAGTGCTGCGTGATGAGCTTGATTTACAGCCGGCATATGTTGCAGGGCATTCACTGGGCGAATACAGTGCGCTGTGTGCCGCTGGGGTATTGAGTTTGGCAGATGCTGTAAAGCTGGTGCATCAACGCGGTCAGTATATGAGCGCCGCCATGCAATCACAAACAGGTAAAATGGCAGCGATTTTAGGTCTGCCCGATGAAGATGTACAACAAATATGTGAGGCTGTGGTAGCGGCGCATACGCAGGCAGTGGTCAGCCCAGCCAATTTTAATGCGCCAGGGCAAGTGGTGATTGCAGGTAATGTGGCAGGCGTGGATTTAGCGTCAGAGAAAATCGCTTCACTCGGTAAAAAAAGCATGCCGCTTAAAGTCAGTGTACCGTCACATTGCCAACTGATGACACCTGCCACCGATAAGCTTGCCGCAGAATTAGAAAACGTGACATTTAACCCACCCAGTATTCCGGTGATACAAAATCGCCATGCACGGGTAGAAACCGATGTCACTGCAATCAAACACGCCTTGATTGAGCAGCTCAATATGCCCGTGCTATGGTCGACTATTGAGAATAATTTAGCAGACGCACAAGTCACCTTACAAATCGAATGTGGAAGCGGTAGTGTGCTGACAGGACTAGCCAAACGCCAAGCGCAGAAAATTACCACACTAGCGACCGATACAGTGGCTAAACTAGACAATATAAAACAACAATTATCAGCCCAATAAAAAAACCAAGGAAGTATATGACTCAACGTATTGCATTAGTGACAGGCGCTAGCCGTGGGATTGGTCAAGCAATCGCCAAACGTCTGGCAAATGAAGGCTATCTTGTCATCGGCACTGCTACCAGTGAAGAAGGCGCAGCGGCAGTCAATGATTACCTACAGGAATTGGGTGGTGCAGGTCGCGTGCTCAATGTGCAAGATACCGAGCAAATCAACCAGTTATTTGATAGCATTGAAAAAGAATTTGGCAATGTGCAGGTGCTAGTCAACAATGCCGGCATTACCCAAGATGGTCTGCTCATGCGGATGGATGACAATGCCTGGGAGCGCGTGCTCGACGTGAATTTGACCTCGGTATTTCGTACCAGTAAACGCGCCATGAAAGGCATGATGAAAGCGCGGCAAGGTCGTATCATTAATATCACTTCCGTAGTCGCTGCGATGGGCAATGCCGGACAAACCAACTATACGGCAAGCAAAGCAGGCATTGAAGGGTTTACCCGCTCACTGGCTCGGGAGATTGCGTCACGCCAAATCACCGTCAACTGCGTGGCACCGGGCTTTATCGACACTGACATGACCAGCGAGCTTGATGAAGCATTGATTCAATCCATGCTTAATACCGTTCCGCTAGCCAGATTGGGCAAACCTGAAGACATCGCCGCTGCGGTAAATTTCTTGGCAAGTGAAGAAGCAGGTTATATTACCGGTACCGTGCTTGACGTCAATGGCGGCATGTACATGTAAATGGTTTAGCCTGCCAAACACCAACCTAACGAGCGTTAAAATGCAGTTTTTGAACTTAAAATACAGTTTTTGAAATAGTAACAGGTTGCATTATTTTATTTTGAAATAGGCAATGAGCATGATAATATGCTCTAATATGTAGTTTACTCGATATATCATATACCCCAATGCAAGGAGAGAAGCATGAGTAACGAAATCGAACAAAAAGTAAAAGCCGCAGTAGCTGAGCAATTAGGCGTGAATGCAGAAGACATCAAAAATGAATCTTCATTTATGGATGACCTCGGTGCAGATTCACTTGACCTTGTTGAATTGGTGATGTCTTTTGAAAACGAATTTGGTATTACCATTCCTGACGAAGACAGCGCACAATTGACCACGGTGCAAAGTGCTATCAGCTACGTACAATCAAAATTGGCTAACTAATTGCTAGTTATTTAATTTAGCCGCTTACTTATCACTTAGTTAAGCGGCATTTTACCCCAGTTTTAGCGATAAAATTGGGGTTTTTATTTGTTTAAAATCAGCTCCAACACAAACTTCGTCCCGATAAACGCCAAGCCAAGCAAAATCACACCATATAGCGTCATATTAGCCGCGCGTTGACCTCGCCAGCCAAAGCGCCAATGTCCAACCAATAACGCCCCAAATACCAGCCAAGACAACAGACTAAACACAGTCTTGTGTACCAAATGCTGCGCCAGTAAATTGGTAGTATCGATAAAGCCCAACAACAGCGAAATCGACAATAGGCCAAAACCGACAGTAATCATATCAAACAGCAAGGCTTCCATGCTTTGGAGTGAAGGGAGTTTATCGACCCAGACACGGTGAAAGGTTTGACGTTTGAGTTCGCTGATTTGTAGCCGTAGCATAATCGCGGCAATCGCTGCCATAAATAGTACCGAATAGGCAGCCAAAGACATGATGATATGGGCTTGTAAGATAGGACTGATGGTTGATAGCGGGTGATAGGGTGCATCGCCAAAAAAACCAATCATCATGCCCAAAAATGCCAACGGCGTTGCCAAAATCCCAAGCGGCAAAATTTGGCGATAAAGACAAAACCCCCAATAAAATAACAGCATAAACAATGTCGTCAACGACACGACATTAAAAATATTAAAGTTTAGCCCGCCTTGGGTAATGATATCAGGATATAACACCACCGCATGACCCAATAACCCAATCAGCAATTGCCCAAGCACCATGCTTTTACGGATGGGCTTTTGTTGCGTAACTGCCCACATCAAATAGACGGTAGTTAAGCCATAACAGACTAACGCAAGTACAAAGATTACAAACACCCTAGCC
Organism: Moraxella sp. CTOTU47579; assembly: GCF_032004885.1. Classification (NCBI taxonomy): domain Bacteria; kingdom Pseudomonadati; phylum Pseudomonadota; class Gammaproteobacteria; order Moraxellales; family Moraxellaceae; genus Moraxella; species Moraxella sp. CTOTU47579. Next base: position 106,866 of record NZ_DALZOJ010000008.1, on the reverse strand, counting down.
TCATCAAAAATCATCAAATACGTGCAAAATGCGATGGTTATACTAGCATGACCCATGCAACAAATCGCGATTTTATCGGTATTATATTAGCAGTTTTAGCTAATTTAGCATAAAATAGTAAGATTATAAAATTGATAGCAATAGATTAGAGAAATTATATGTTTGAAACCTTAACCGAACGCCTGTCGACGAGTTTACGTAGTATCTCTGGTACAGGGCAGCTAACTGAAGACAACATCAAAGACACCTTGCGTGAAGTGCGTATGGCACTACTAGAAGCTGATGTCGCCTTGCCAGTGACGCGCGATTTTGTGTCACGGGTAAAAGACAAAGCCCTAGGTCAAGAAGTCCTTAAAGAACTCGCCCCAGGTCAAGCCTTTGTTAAAATCGTCTATGATGAACTGACCGAGATGATGGGCAGTGCTAACCAATCACTTGAAATGACAGGCAAACCACCTGTAGTCTATCTACTAGCGGGTTTGCAAGGGGCGGGCAAAACCACCACAGCCGGTAAACTTGCCAAATATCTGCAAGAGCGCCATAAGAAAAAAGTCATGCTAGTCTCTGCCGACGTCTATCGCCCCGCAGCAATCAAGCAGCTTGAGCAAGTCGCTGAGCAAGTCAAAGCCAATTTTGTGCCATCAAGTGCTGACCAAAACCCGATTGATATCGCCAAACGCGCCATCGAACAAGCCAAAGTACAGTTTCAAGATATTTTGATTATCGATACCGCAGGTCGTCTGCACATCGACGAAGCCATGATGGACGAGATCAAAGCCTTAACCGCAGCCGTCACCCCGTCAGAAACCTTGTTTGTCGTTGACTCAATGACCGGTCAAGATGCGGCAAATACGGCAAAAGCCTTTAATGATGCGCTACCTTTGACCGGCATGATTTTGACCAAGACTGATGGCGATGCGCGCGGTGGTGCGGCGTTGTCGGTACGTGCCATCACCGGTAAACCGATCAAATTTTTGGGTCGTGGTGAAAAACTTGATGCGCTTGAGCCCTTCCACCCTGAGCGTGTGGCACAGCGTATCTTGGGCATGGGTGACGTGTTGTCACTGGTCGAAGAAGTCGAGCAAAAAATTGACCGCGAAAAAGCCGAAAAAATGGCGAAAAAAATCCAAAAAGGCGGCGAGTTTGACCTTGAGGATTTGCTAACCCAATTCCAACAAATGAAGAATTTGGGCGGCATGGCGGGCTTCTTGGATAAGATGCCAGGCATGAGCGGTGCGGATGTTCAAAAAGCGGTATCAGATGCCAAACCAGAAGAAAAGGTCAAAGAAATGGAAGCACTCATTCATTCCATGACCCCATTTGAACGTAAAAACCCCGATAAAATCAACCCAAGCCGTAAACGCCGTATCGCGGCAGGCGCGGGTAAAGACGTACAGCACGTCAATCAGCTGTTAAAGCAGCACAAGCAAATGGCAAAAATGATGAAGATGCTATCTGACCCATCGGGCATCAGCAAAATGATGAAAGCAGTGCAAGGGTTGACCAAAGGCATGGGCGGTGGCGGTGGTCCATTATTTGGACAAAACAACCAAGCAGGCGCAAATACCACGACAGTTAATGGTCAAGCCAATCCAGTTGCGCCAAAATTCAAAACCCGTTTTTAAAATTTTAATCGCAGGATTGTACTTTCAAAGCCCGTATGCATTACGGGCTTTTTTATTCAACTAAGGAATAATGAAAGTATTAAATATTCCAAGACAGTATAATTAAAAATCCTTACTATATTTTCAATCATTAAGCCATTGGATGTTTAGCTTGGCACTTTGAAAACTTATGAGGAAAACATGACAAACGCGACCCAAAATCACCCATTAATTACCCGTACGCAATCTAAAGGTAAAATCTTTGCATTAGCCGGCATCTCAGTGATGGCAGTGGCAAGCTTAACTGCCTGCCAAAAAGCCCCGCCCAAAAACGATAGCACGGCCAGCGCTTCAGCCGCTAACGGCAATGGTGTATCTTTGCTAAACGTATCTTACGATGTGTCCCGCGAGTTGTATAAAGAATACAACCCGATTTTTACGGGGCAGCAAAAACAGACCGTCACTATCCAGCAGTCGCATGGCGGCTCAAGCAAACAAGCCTTGAGCGTTGCCAATGGGCTTAAAGCGGATGTGGTGACCATGAACCAAACCTCAGATATAGAACTGCTGGTGAAAAAAGGCTTGGTGGATAAAAACTGGCAACAAGCGTTTCCCAATAACGCGGTACCTTATACCAGCACCATGGTACTATTAGTTCGCAACAACAACCCCAAGCAAATCAAAGACTGGGATGACTTGGCAAAACCCGGTGTCAGTATCGTGATTGCCAATCCAAAAACCAGTGGTACAGCGCGATATGGTTTCTTGGGTGCGTATGGATATGGCTTGCACCACTTCAATAATGACGAAGCCAAAACCAAAGCGCTGGTGAAGCAAATTTTGAGCAATGTGGCAGTGTATGACAGTGGTGCAAGGGCAGCGACAACAAGCTTTTTACAACGAGAAATCGGCGATGTGCTGATTACCACAGAGAATGAAGCACAAATCACCAAAAAAGAATTTGCTGATAAAAACTTACAGATTGTTTATCCCAGTTATTCGGTCAAGATTAATAACCCTGTTGCTGTGGTGAATGCCGTTACCGAGCAAAAAGGTACCACTGAATTGGCCAAAGCCTATTTAAAAGGTTTGTGGGATACACCTGCCCAAGAGATTATGGCCAAGAATTATTTGCGTCCTGTGGATGCGGCGACTTTGGCAAAATACCAAAGCCAATTTCCTGCAATTGCCACGTTTGAGCCAAATCAAGTTTTTGGTAGCTGGGATGAGATTATGAGCAAGTTTTTTAAAGATGGCGCAATTTTTGACCAATTGGCGGTAAAAAAATAGCCGTTGCCCTAGCGATTGGCTAGGGTGGTTAAGTCATACTTTAAGGCATCAAAACACACATCGGCAGCAAAGCCCCGATATTGCAGAAATCGCAGTTGACGGGCTTTTTCTTTAGGCTCTGTCGGGATGGCATCACCGTATTTTCGTACCCGTGCTGCCACCGCTTGGGCAAGCCAATCCACTTCATAGGCATCATCTAGCTGCTCATTTGGCTTGTCTGATTCGATATCATTGAGTGATAGATCCTCAAAAAAATCATTGTGCGTCTCAATCCATGCATTAATCGCACTGACCGAACGGACGGTGGTTAATCCATGTTTTTTTAACGTTTGAAAAATCCGCTGGGTACCATGCTGCTTGCCGATACCTTCTTTGATCAATGCAGACGTCATACGCTCATCGCTTTGATAGCCTTCTGCTTCAAATTCGCTCAAAAGCGCTTCGATAGCCGCCGCATCACATCCTTTTGCCAGTAGTTTATCCCGCAGCTCTTTTTTAGACTGCTCACGCCGCCCAAGATAATAAAACGCGAGCCAACGCATGTAGCTCTCGGCTTTAAGCTTGTCATGGTAAGCTTGGCGTTGTTCATCAGTCATTAACTGATTTTCGATAGTTTCTAACAAGGATTTAGGATTTGGCATAGCGGTTTTAACCGTGACTAAAAAAAGCTAACAGGCTGGGGAACAAGTTGGACGGTTTAAAAACAAAAACCCCAGTAAAAACTAGGGTTTTGGGTAGCCAAGCAATTATTGCATACCTTCGACAAACTCAGGGGGTTCAACGTCATGCGCTTCTTCTGGCACAGGTTCGACATTACCAAGCTTAGCAGCGCGCACTTTGGCTTCAATCTCTTGGGCGATTTGTGGGTTTTCTTCCAAGAATCTAATGGCGTTGGCTTTACCTTGACCAATTTTACTGTCATTGTAGCTGTACCAAGCGCCCGATTTTTTGACCGCATCAATATCGACACCCAAGTCAACCACTTCACCTAGATGATTGGTACCTGTCCCATACATGATGTCAAATTCTGCTTGGCGGAAAGGCGGTGCCAGTTTATTTTTGATGACTTTAACGCGGGTCTCAGAACCGACGATGTTTTCACCGTCTTTAACCGCACCAATACGACGAATATCCAAGCGTACCGACGCATAGAATTTAAGGGCGTTACCACCCGTCGTGGTTTCTGGCGAACCAAACATGACACCGATTTTCATACGAATTTGGTTAATGAATACCACCATACAGTTAGAGCGTTTGGCGTTACCGGTAATTTTACGTAGCGCTTGGCTCATCAAGCGCGCTTGCAGACCCATGTGGCTGTCGCCCATCTCGCCTTCAATCTCTGCACGTGGAGTAAGCGCGGCGACCGAGTCAACAACAATCATATCTACCGCACCTGAGCGCACTAGCATATCGGTGATTTCAAGCGCTTGTTCACCGTTGTCAGGCTGCGTGACAAGTAAAGCGTCGACATCAACGCCCAATTTTTTGGCATAAATAGGGTCTAGCGCATGCTCAGCATCGATAAAAGCACAGGTACCGCCTTGTTTTTGACATTGGGCGATTGCTTGCAAGGTTAAAGTGGTTTTACCCGAACTTTCAGGACCATAAATTTCGACGATACGACCCTTTGGCAAACCGCCAATGCCCAGTGCAATATCCAAACCCAATGAGCCTGTGGAGACTACATCCACGTTGATTTTTGCTGACTCATCACCTAGGCGCATGATGGTATTTTTACCGAATTGTTTTTCAATTTGTGATAAAGCGGCAGTTAAAGCTTTGGCTTTATTGTCGTCCATAAGGACTCCTTGTCATAAAAAAAGTTAATAAAAAAGGGAAAAATATAAAAGTAGGGATAAGTTAAAAAAGAAGTGAATTGATAAGGCTATAATAACAAAATATACGAAAAATTATAGGATTAAATCACTGATATACGACATATATTGTCGCTTATGATTGTTAATAATTAATTAAAAATAACATGAGAAAATCTCTAAATAAATGGATGTTTTTTGGGTGTTTTCAAGGCATATTTTGCAACAAAAATCCCCACTAACAAAGTGAGGATATGCAATGCGCGTCGCCAATATTGAGGCTTAGTACGCCGCATCTTCTGGTGAATCATCGGGCAGGGGTTGGGTGTTACTAGGTATGACAGAGCTAGGTATGGCGGAGCTAGGCATGGCAGTGCTCGGATTTGAGTCGGCTGTCGCTGCCAAATAGCTTTGCGGATGATGGTGAGTGATTTTTGCTTCTTCATGTGCCAGTGAGCGCGCCGCTTGACGTAGCTCAAATTTTTGCACTTTACCTGTCGAGGTTTTTGGAATTTGCGCAAAAATAATATGTTTGGGCACTTGGAAACCTGCCAAATATTTACGGCAATGGGCAATGATATCTTCCCGATCTAGCGTCGAGCCTTCGCGGATTTCGATAAAGGCTACCGGTACTTCACCCCATTTGTCATGGGGAGCAGCAACCACCCCACAGCTTTCCACTTCGGGCATACGATACAGCACGTTTTCTACTTCGATACTTGAAATATTCTCACCGCCCGAGATGATGATGTCTTTGAGCCGATCCATAATTTTGATGTAACCATCCGGGTATTTGACGCCCAAGTCACCGGTCTTAAACCAGCCACCGTTAAAGGCTTCTGCGGTGGCCTTACGGTTTTTTAGATAGCCTTTCATCACCATATTGCCGCGGATAGCCAGCTCACCAATTTCGCTACCATCAGCTGCAACTGGGTTGGTGGTGCCTTGTTTGAATACATCAAACCCCGCTAGCAGATGTGAGTTCATGCCTTGGCGGGATTTTTTTTGCGCGCGTTCACTGACAGTCAAATCATCCCATTCTGGGCGCTCAACACACAAGGTGACGGGGCCATATACTTCTGTCAAACCGTAGACATGCGTGATTTTAAAGCCCATTTCTTCCATTTTGGCAAGCAAAGATTCAGGGGGTGGCGCGCCTGCAACATTACAACGTACTTCATGTTTGATGGCTTTTTTCAGCGCTTCATTACCATTGGCAATCATGTTGTGCACGATAGGTGCGGCGCTATAATGGGTGACTTTTTCATCGGCAATCAACCGTAAAATCAAATCAGCATCAATTTTGCGCAAGCACACATTGGTACCCGCGCGCTCGCCAATGCTCCAAGGAAAGCTCCAGCCGTTACAGTGAAACAAGGGTAGCGTCCATAAATACACAGGGTGCTTTGGCATATCCCAATCTAAAATATTAGAGACAGCATTTAAGGTCGCACCACGATGGTGATACACCACGCCTTTTGGGATGCCTGTGGTACCTGATGTGTAGTTGAGCGCGATGGCATCCCATTCATCAGTTGGTTTTTCCCAGTTGTCTAAGTCGGTTCCTGAGGCGATGAATTCTTCATACGTCATGTTGCCAAACTGTTCAGTGGGCGTGACAGCAGGGTCGGTGGCATGAATGATAATTAAGTTGGGAAATGACTCTTGAACCAGCGCAATATGCTGTTCAAACTCAGTATCGACAATCAATACTTTCGCTTCACTGTGCTGTAGGCAAAAGACCAAAGCATTGATGTCCAAACGGGTATTTAAGGTACATAGCACACCACCAGACATCGGTACGCCAAACGCGACTTCAACCATGGGTGGGGTATTGGGCAGTAGCACTGCAACAGTATCGTCTTTATCGATGCCCAGTTTTTTTAGGGCATCCGACATTTTGCGGCAGCGATTATAGGTTTCGCCCCAACTTTGACGTAGGTCATTGTGCTCATAATCTTTATACACTATCGCCGTTTGATCGGGATAGATGCTAGCAGTACGCTCAATAAAATCAATGGGAGTAAGCGGGGTATAGTTGGCAGGATTTTTTTCCAGCCCTGTATGGAAGTTTGGCATAACGACATCCCTGTAGTTAATAAATAAACGCCTTTATCATAACAAGGATTTTGACCAAATCCTATATATCAATCTGCTTTTTCACAAATATAAAAAAATGACAAAAACAGACAGCCCGCCTGTTATTTTATAAGCTAGCAAACCCAGTCAGGGTTTAGTCTTCGACAAATACGCAGCCAAGGGTGAACACACCGATATTTGCTATAGAGACACTGGCGGCAGGAAGAACTTCGGTGTTAACGTAACCGCGTGACGATAAATAGTTAAGTAGTGATTTAGTATGAGGGTTTAAATTACCGCTAAGCACATACATTGTACCTTTTTTACCATTGGCGGCGGTGATGGCAGCATCCGCGAGTCGCTCAATACATTTTTCAAAACTGCGCACCTTTTCAAAGGCGACCATTTGACCTGAGTCTTCCATTTTTACAATCGGTTTAATACCGAATAAATTGGCGAAAAAGCCGACTGGCGCTGAAATACGCTTGGTACGAATCATACCTTTAAGGTTATCAACTGCCAAATAGATATGGATTTTATCGCGCAGGCGGTTGATTTCGGTGATGATTTGTGGGACTTCCATGCCTTGTTTGAGTAAGCGTGAGGCTTCTTGTACAAGAACCGCTTCGCCATGTGAAATCGTGCGTGAATCATAGAGATAAATTTTCATGCGATGACTAAACATCGAGCTAATATTGAGCAAGTTATTGTAGGTTTGGCTTAAAGAAGAGGATAAACAGATGATTAAAACTTCTTGCACATCTTCTTTGATGAGTTGATAAAAGAATTCAATGAGCTGATTTTCAGTGGGCGCTGAGGTACTGATTTCGATATTGGGGTTATCGAGTAGAACACGCGACAGCCTATCTAGGCTTAGGTCTTGTCCATCTAGATAATTGGCACCGCCCATATGGATATTCATCGGCAACATTTTGACATTGTCTGGAATGCCAAGGTCGTCTAGACATGACGTGGACGTGCTAACAATCATTTTCTTCACAGTAATTTCCCTCCTGTTGTACTTTTATCCTAGCGTGATATTAACATTGTCGCAAAAATAAGCATGATTTTTTTGTAGACTCATCGGGACAAAATTTGCCTTATGCTTTCAAAGATGACTATTTATAATAGGTTGACCTAATTTTGGTTTGATGTATGCTTAAGGTATGTTGATATAGCTACATTGCGTGACCACATTGACGAATTGATTATGATAACGAACTCATTTACAAAATGACAAGATTAGTTGCTTAATGTGACCAAATAGTGAAAGGAAATTACTGCCAAGGATTATTTATGTCAAATAACAGCCAGATATCTACTCATAACACCCATTATCCGCATATTTTTGAACCCCTGGATTTAGGATTTACCACGTTAAAAAATCGTATTGTGATGGGCTCGATGCATACAGGGCTTGAAGATCGGTTCTTTAACTATCCAAAGCTAGCCGCTTATTTTGCCGAGCGCGCCAAAGGGGGAGTTGCCATGATGATCACGGGCGGTATCTCGCCCAATCATGAAGGTTGGTTAGTGCCGGCAGGCGGAACGCTCAATCACAAAGGCGATGTAGTCAATCATCGTAAAGTCACCAAAGCTGTGCACCAATATGACTGCAAAATCATCTTGCAAATTCTTCACAGCGGTCGCTATGGTTATCATCCATTGGCGGTATCAGCCAGTGCCATCAAATCGCCTATTTCACCCTTCAAACCTCGTCAAATGAGTGAAAAAAATATTTTGGCGACTATCAAAGACTATGCCAAAACTGCCAAACTTGCACAAATGGCGGGCTATGATGGCGTCGAAATCATGGGTTCAGAAGGCTATTTACTCAATCAGTTTTTAAGCAATCACGTCAATCAGCGCACTGACCAATGGGGCGGTAGTCTAGAAAACCGTATGCGTTTTGCTCTTGAAGTTATTAAAGCGGTACGCGAGGCGGTGGGAGAAGCGTTTATTATCACCTTCCGTTTATCGATGATTGACTTGGTGCCCGATGGCAACACCATGGATGAAGTCATTACTATCGCCAAAGCCATCGAAAAAGCTGGCGTGACCATAATAAATACGGGGATTGGCTGGCATGAAGCACGTATCCCGACCATCGTCACGTCAGTGCCACGCGCAGCGTTTGCCGATGTGATTGCTGAAGTCAAACGCCACGTGACTATTCCTGTGATTGCTGCCAACCGTGTCAATATGCCAGAGACTGCCGAGCAGCTGCTAGCAGAGAACCAAGCTGACTTGGTACAAATGGCGCGTCCGTTCTTGGCAGACCCAGACTGGGTGGCAAAAGCCAGTTTAGGACAAACTGACTTAATTAATACCTGTATTGGCTGTAACCAAGCGTGTCTAGATCATACATTTGACAATAAACGCTCAACTTGTCTGGTCAACCCCCAAGCCTGTTATGAAACCGAACTGGTCTATAAACCTGCCAAAAAAGCCAAAAAAATTGCCGTAGTGGGCGCAGGCATGGCAGGGCTATCAGCGGCGACGGTCGCCGCCAAACGCGGTCATCAGGTCACTTTGTTTGAAGCACAGGATAAAATCGGCGGACAGTTTAACTATGCCAAAGTGATTCCAGGTAAAGAAGAGTTCTTTGAAACCATCCGCTATTTTACCAATTTGGTGGACAGTTTAGACATTGAGCTCAAACTCAATCATAAAGTAAGCAAAGAGGAACTAGAGTCAGGTCAGTTTGATGATGTGATTATTGCGACAGGCGTTGTTCCACGGGCGCTTGACTTTGAAGGGGTGGAGTTACCGCAAGTAATGAGCTATGCCGAATTGCTATCGGGTCAAAAAGTCGCAGGTAAGCGAGTCGCGGTAATCGGTGCAGGCGGAATTGGTTTCGATGTTAGCGAATATTTGACCTCCACCCATGTGAAACCGTTTGAAAAAGATGCGCAAGGCAAGGTGATTTATCAACCCCATCCGCAAAGCGTAGCCTCATGGAAACGTGAGTGGGGTGTGGACACCAACCCACACTATGACAGCGAAGGTGGACTGGTAAAACCAGAGCCCATTACCCCGACCCGTGAAGTGTATTTGATGCAGCGTAAAAAAGGTCGCTTGGGGGCAGGTCTCAATAAAACCTCAGGCTGGGTGCACCGTGCTCATATCAATAAGCATGGCGTCAAACAGGTGAGCGGCATTGGCTATGAGAAAATTACCAATGAAGGCATTTGGATTACTAACCCAGACGGTCATAGCCAATTATTGCGCGTTGATAGTATCGTTATCTGCGCGGGGCAAGAATCGGTCAATGACTTGATGCCTGCGGTGGGTGATGACTTGACAGCCCAATATCACTTGATTGGTGGGGCAAAATTGGCAGGCGAATTGGACGCTAAACGTGCCATTCGCGAAGGCGCGGAAGTCGCTGCCATGTTGTAGCAGCTTTTACTATCTCATAAAAAAGGCGATGAATGAATGTCATCGCCTTTTTTATGTTGGCCGCTTATTATTGAATGGCATCAGACGCCAAGAAAAAATTGCGGGCTTGCTGAGAGTCAATCAGCTTGTCTACCGCACCTTGCAAATCATGCGTAGTATGGGGCTGCTCAATCATCTCGCGAATGGTGTCATACAGCCGTGAAAACAACGAGAAATTACTCTGTATCAAATAACTCATAATTAACTCGCTCACCCCCGTCACCTCCAAATCAAGCGACGTCTTAAAGCGCAGCTCGCCGTCCATCACATCCATTTCCAAATTACCAATCATCAAATCATAATTTAGATAAGCCAGCATGGCGAGCATCTCAGGACGATTGGCTTCAGCAATCGCCGTAGGATAAATACTGTACACCGCAATCAATTGCTGCTCACTAAAAAAACGAATCATACAACCCCAATGCCGCTCTTTATCTGACACTTGCATCGTATAATGATGAATGCTTTGCTCATCTTGTTCGCTGGCAGGGTGATACATAAATTGATAACCCATACTGGCTAAGATATGCTCTATGTCATCGGGGGTAATCGGTTGTAGCTCGAATTCGTCATCTGCATTTAGCGCGTCACTGGCTAAAATCGGTTCATCTTGTGAATGGCTATCCTCATCAAACGCTGGATTGATTCGATTTTTAGTAAAAGGCTGATAGCCAGTAGCTTCGGTATGCTCGCCTGACTCAGCACAATGACTAGGGTCAGTTGTTTTATCGGCTACAGGGAGCGGCGCTGATTTTTCAGCAGTAAAGAACAGTTTTAGGCGTTGCCATAAACGCTTCGGATTTTTGGACATTGATTTCACTTACCCAACAAAAAATAGCTAAAAATAGAAAGAAAAACGAAAAGCAGAACAGTTAAAAAATAAAAAAAGTTAACAAACAGGTTGGTAAAACTTTGACGCTATCACCAAGCTTTATATGGATACTTTATATTGATAATAGCAAAGACCTGTCGCAAGTTAGTATATAATAAGCGTTCTACACAACTTTAGCCAATTATCTATACAATGGGTATAGGGCTGTGATTTATCAATTTAATCTGTTATCTATTTAATGACTTGCAAATTTTAACCAATGCTATGCCAAATCCAACACCCACTGCTATACCTACCTTAACGACCAGTTCGCTGCTAAACTGTCACAATGTCACTATACAACGTGGCGAATTTCCGCTGTGTGAAGCGGTGAATTTGGTGCTAAACCGTGGCGATATTTGTCATTTGGTGGGTGAAAATGGCACTGGCAAAACTACATTTTTGATGCAGCTTGCAGGGTTGATTCCTGTTTTAACCGGTGATATTAGCTGGCAGGGCAAGGCAGGGCTACCTGTGCAGCCATTTTATGTGGCGCACCAATTGGGTATTCATTTGCAACTCACCGTTGAGCAAAATTTGCGATTTTTGTTAGCCTTGTATGGTATCAAACCAAGCGCAGATGCTCTTGAGCAAGCACTCGATTGGGTTGGGTTAGCAGGTTATGAGAAAATCAACTGCTATCAACTCTCGGCAGGGCAGACGCGCCGCGTGGGTTTGGCACGCTTGCTGTTTGCGCTGGAGTATGTAGCGCAATTTCCTTGCTGGCTACTTGATGAGCCGCTGACCGCGCTTGATGTCAATATGATTGCCAAAATTGAACACTTGATGCAGACATTCGTTCAGCGCGGCGGGGCAGTGCTCATGACCAGCCACCAAACTGTCGCCGTCGCCAACAAGCAATTAGATTTAACTTTGTATATGGTTTAGGGGCAACTGCAATGATTGATTTTTCTGCCCTGTGGCAACGCGAATGGCAAATCAAACAGCAAAACAAAGTGCAGTGGTTATATCCACTGGTGTTGTTTTTAATTATCATCACCTTATTTCCACTGGCGATGGGCACCGAGCCAAAATTACTGCAGCAACTGGGCGTGCCTGCGGTATGGATTGCAGCGTTATTGTCGCTGATTATGGGTATGGAAAACTTATTTCGCCCAGCCCTCGATAACGGTACACTGGCGCAATTGGTTGTCGCTCGTGCCTCGATTCCCACTTGGGTACTAGTACGGCTCATCGTGCATTGGCTAACCAGTGCGGGTATGGTGTGTCTGCTCGCATTTTTGGCGATGCCGCTTTTTGGTTTGACGAGCCAAGCAGCCATTGCCCTGAGTGCTTCTATTTTGGTGGGCAGTCCGATTTTGTTGTGCTTATCAGCGATTGCCAGTAGCTTGACATTATCGCTAAAAAACGGCGCGGTGTTGGTGCCATTGATTTCGTTACCGATGCAGCTCCCTGTGCTGATTTTTGCTACGGGGGCAGTGGGGCAATTTGCCATGGGGCTGAACGGTTATCCGATTTTAGCACTATTACTGGCGGGCAGTATTTTGGCAGTCATCGTCACGCCTTTTGTGATTGCATTTTCATTAAAACTGGCTTGGTTAAGCTGATGATTTTTAGATGAAAAAATCCCCAAATACCAGTAAAATAAGCGAACAAATATCTTATTGTTGATGGCTTACATTCATTTTAGAAAAAAAAGCAAGGCGCATTCCATGGCAGAAATTACCCCAAACGTTGGCAAAAATGGCTTTTTTTCTCGCCTTTGGCAAGGATTTCTTAAAACTGTTGGCACCAAAGAGTTTTATCGTATTTTTGCCCCTTGGGTGAGATATTTAGCTGTCATTGCTGCGCTGCTATTAGCGGTGGGTGCCGTTTGGGGATTAGCGTTTGCGCCTCCTGACTATTTGCAAGGCAATAGCTATCGCATTATCTTTATCCATGTCCCCACTGCCAGTCTAGCCATGTCAATTTATTTGGGCATGGCAATTTTAGGGGTGATTTTTTTGGTCTGGAAAATTAAAACCGCCAATTTGGTTGCCCAAGCGATTGCGCCGATTGGCTTCATGCTTTGTGTGTTAAGTTTACTTACAGGCTCTATTTGGGCAAAGCCTACTTGGGGCACATACTGGGTATGGGATGCGCGTCTCACTTCTATGCTGATTTTGGCGTTTTTATACGCAGGCGTGATGGCGCTATTTGCTGCATTTGAATATACCGCTAGTCGTGGTAAAGCGGCGGCGATTTTATCGATTGTAGGTGCGGTTAATTTGCCGATTATCAAATATTCTGTCAATTGGTGGAACACCCTACACCAAGGCTCGACATTTACCGTAACTGAGCGTCCAAAAATGCCGCCTGATATGTATATTCCGCTGTTGCTGATGATGTTAGGCAGTTATTTTTTGGTGGCTGCGCTTACCATCTATCGTACCAACACCTTGATTTTGCAACGCGAAAGTAGCAAACAGTGGGTGATTGATGAGTGCAAACGACTATATCGTTAAAGTGTTATCGTTAGAGCCTGCTTATTGACATAAAGTATCGCCATTTAACTAGCGATAGCTTTAATCCTATGCCATCAATCTATTCTCTAAACCTACATTCAAACCTGAGGTGACCAATGAGCCCGTATTTTCGTAATTTTGCCGAGTTTATCGCCATGGGTGGGCATGGTAGTTATGTGTGGTCAACTTGGCTACTGACTTTACTAGGCATTATCGCGCTCGTCTTTTTTAGTCGTAGTCAGCGTAAAGCGACCTACCGAGATATCACTACCCAGCAGGCGCGCCAACAACAGCGTCATCAACGTACGGCTAAGGGCAGCGGATAATAGTATTTATCGCCCTAATCAGTGTTATAATAGACAAGTAGCCCCATAGGGTGTGGTTCATCAAAAGTGAGATGAAAAAAAGCGATGAATAAAGTACGACAAAAAAAATTAATGTGGGTAATGGCAACCTTATTTGGCGCAATCATTGCCGTCGTCCTTGTAATTTATGCGGTAGGACAACAAACCGACTATTATTTTGACCCCACAGCCATTAGTCAAGGCAAAGCACCTGAAGATACCCGTATCCGAGCAGGGGGCATGGTCGTGCGTGGTAGTGTCGAGCGAGATAGCACAGACCCACTCAATGTCAAATTTAAAATCACCGATTTTAAATCCACCGTACCGGTATCTTATAAAGGCATCTTACCAGATTTATTTGCCGAAGGTTCGGGCGTGGTAGCTACGGGTTCGCTTGAAGGCAATACTTTTGTAGCAAGCGAAGTATTAGCAAAGCATGATGAGAATTATATGCCGCCTGAAGTGGCAAAATCACTAAAAACGCAGCATCAAGCCAATGGCACTGATGTCAACCAAGCGCAGTTTATGCCAGCTACCCCTGTTAAACAATAAATTCACTTAGCTAAAAAGCCACTTAGGTAAAAAATTAATTAGCTAAAAAATCAGCGGGCTAAGAAAGCCATGTAGCTAAAAAAGTGGGCATTGACCCACTTTTTTAATATCTAAATAATGTTAAAAATTTTATGCCATACAAAATCTTTAACCATAAAATTTTTAAGCATAAAAAAAGGAAACCGCTCGGGTTTCCTTTTTGTTCAGTTTAAAAAACTGATTATTTTGCAGCAGATGCAGAAGCGTCAGCAACGGTTGCAGCAGCAGAAGCGGCAGCGTCAGCAACAGCAGAAGCTGGTGCGGCAGCAGATGCAGTGTCTACAACAACAGTAGAAGCGTTAACAGTTGCAGCAGATGCAGTTACTGCTGGTGCAGAAGCTTCAACAGTGGTAGTAGTTGATGAAGCAACTGTAGTTGAAGCAGTGGTAGAGGCAGCAGCTGGTGCAGCTTCTTCTTTTTTGCTACATGCAGTCATAGCTAAAGATGCAGCAACTAGACTTGATACAGCGATTAATTTAACGTTCATTACGTGTTCTCCTAAAGAAAATAACCCCGTATTCACTCGACGATACTCTAAATAAAGAGTTTATTTAGAATTAAAGACACACGGGACATGAAACTGGCAATATTGTAGCGGAAACTTAGTCAAGATAGAATAACTTTCGCATAAAAAAATATAATAAATCTGATAAAAGGTTGTAACAAAATAACACCGCAATCACAAATACAACTTTTTAGATTTATTGATATCGCACGAGAAAGATATCTTTTTTAGCTTTTCGCGGAAAATGACGTATTATACGCATAAAAATATGGCAAAGATATCTTTATTTTTGTAAATTTACAAAATTTTTTCTATTTCCCGTACTGTATTAAATAATACCAAAAAAATAATTTTTTTTTGGCAATAAATGGTTAATTTTAATCAGGTTTGGCAGATTTTAGATAGGTAATAATAAGTTACATTAGTGGTATATTGTTAGGGTTTATTGTCAAAAATCTGTATAAAACTACGATTTCACACAGTAATTTTTAGGCAAAATGCTACAATGCCAAAATAAGCATATTATAAAAGCAAGATAGTATTTAAGGAGGTATTGGTATGAAGTGGGAAGATCGTGATGGTAGCTCGAATGTATTAGTCAGCGGCGGTAAAGCCGTGGGTGGCGGTATTGGTACTATTATCATTGGTTTGATTTTATGGCTGGTGTTTGGTATGAATCCTATGACTGCGATGCAAACAGGTTCTGCAATCACAGGTGGCAATAGTAGCGGTCAACAAACCCTTGACCAGCAAACGGCTGACCGCGACCAAAAATTTGTCTCAGTGGTGTTAAAAGACACGGAAGAAGTGTGGGGTCAGATTTTTAGTGAAAACAATATGCAATACCAACAGCCTAAATTAGTGTTATTTAATGGTATGGTACGTTCGGGTTGTGGTAATGCGTCTTCAGCGACAGGGCCTTTTTACTGTCCTGCTGACCAACGCATCTATCTTGATACCAGTTTTTTCCAAGAAATGCGCCAAAAACTGGGTATCACAGGTGACCAAAATGGTTCAGGTGATGCACAAAACCAAGGTAAAGCAGGTGACTTTGCACAGGCTTATGTCATTGCTCACGAGGTGGGTCACCATGTACAAAATCAGTTAGGTATTAGCCAAAAAGTAGATGAAGCCAGTCGCCGTGCCACGCAAGCGCAAGCCAACAATTTATCAGTGCGTCAAGAACTACAAGCGGACTGTTTTGCGGGTGTTTGGGCAAACCGTAACCAACAACGTGTTCAATTCTTAGAGCAAGGCGATATTGAAGAAGCGATTAATGCGGCGGAGCAAATCGGTGATGACCGTTTGGCCCAAGCCAGTGGTCGTGCCGCTGTCCCTGATAGCTTTACCCATGGTACCAGTCAACAACGTATGACGTGGTTTTCACGCGGTTTAAAATCGGGTGATATCAACCAATGCGATACTTTTAGTGGTGCAATTTAAGTAGCGTTGCGATTTAAGCCCAAAGGACGCCAATAAAAAAGACACCAACAAAAAGCTCAACACCAGGTTGAGCTTTTTCATTTCTATGAGTCAGCTAATTAACAGGATTAAGCGGTAACATGATTAAGATTTATCTTTACGCGTCATTTGCTCAAAGAATTCATCATTGGTTTTTGAGTCTTTAAGTTTTTCTAGCAAAAATTCGGTAGCTTGTAGTTCATCCATGGGGTGTAGCAGTTTGCGCAGAATCCATACTTTGCGTAGCATCGCTTCATCCATCAAACGCTCTTCACGGCGAGTGCCCGATTTTTTGATATTGATGGCAGGGAATACCCGTTTTTCGGCAATGTCTCGCTCAAGGGTAATTTCTTGGTTACCTGTCCCCTTAAACTCTTCATAAATCACCTTATCCATGGTACTGCCTGTGTCAATCAAAGCGGTTGAAATAATGGTCAAGCTACCGCCTTCTTCGACATTACGTGCGGCACCAAAAAAGCGTTTTGGGCGTTCTAGTGCATTGGCATCCACCCCACCAGTCAATACCTTACCCGATGAAGGCAATACCGTATTATAGGCGCGGGCTAAACGCGTAATGGAATCGAGTAAAATCACCACGTCTTGTTTGTGCTCAACCAAGCGTTTGGCCTTTTCAATCACCATTTCGGCGACTTGTACGTGACGGGTTGGCGGCTCATCAAAGGTCGATGCGACCACTTCACCACGCACCGTACGCTGCATTTCGGTCACTTCTTCAGGACGCTCGTCAATGAGCAGCACGATGAGATAACATTCTGGGTTGTTTTTGGTGATGGATTGCGCGATAGATTGTAGCAGTACAGTTTTACCCGCTTTTGGTGGGGCGACAATAATCGAGCGTTGTCCTTTACCAATCGGGGCAATCAAGTCAATGATACGGCCGGTTAAGTCTTCTGTGGTACCGTTACCCAGTTCTAGGCGAAGCTGCTGGGTGGGGAAAAGTGGGGTTAAATTTTCAAAAATCAGTTTGTGGCGAGAGCGGTCTGGGGTATCGAAGTTGATTTCGTTAACTTTTAATAGGGCAAAATAACGCTCAGAATCCTTGGGTGGGCGAATCGTCCCTGCGATTGAGTCACCCGTCTTGAGATTGAAACGGCGAATTTGGCTCGGACTCACATAGATATCATCGGGACCCGCTAGGTAAGAGCCTTCCGACGATCGTAAAAAACCAAAGCCATCGGGCAAAATCTCAAGCACGCCATCCCCATAGATAGCTTCACCGTTTCGGGCGTGGGTTTTTAAAATGGCAAAAATGATATCTTGTTTGCGACTACGGGCCATGTTTTCTAGACCCATTTGCTCGCTAATCAACAACAATTCAGCAATCGATTTTTTCTTGAGTTCAGTCAAATTCATAGGTAAATCATCAATAACTAATTTTGAACCACCTCAAAACGTGAGTCGAGCAAAGGCGCTGCATCGTTTTAAGACAGTAGGGTGTGAAGAGAATATAAAGAGAAAAAAATAGAAACGTTTGAAATGATTAACTGAGCGTTGCAAACAGACAATACCAAGTACTAAACCAAATAATAGTAAATGCCTGCTAACGTAACGTTAAGCATATCGATAAGATAGTTATTTTGTGAGACACACTATACGACTTGACATATTCATTTGTCAATGTATGGGCATAAAAAACCGCGATTTTTTTACTCACAAGTATCAAAATCGCGGCGAATCTCACTGGTAATTATCAAAAAAATATACCGTTACCAATATAAAAATTCAATTTAACCTATTAACCTACGCTAATGATTCTTACCCTAGCGATTATAAGTGTTTGTTGATAAGAGCAGTCAATTGGGCTTTTGGTTGCATACCCATAGTAGCATCCACTTTTTCACCGTTTTTGAACATAAATAAGGTAGGGATACTACGGATACCATATTGTGCAGCTAGGTTTGGATTTTGGTCAACGTCGATTTTAACAATTCGCGCTTTACCCTCATATTCTGAAGAAAGCTCGTCTAATACAGGGGCAATGGCTTTACATGGACCACACCAAGTTGCCCAAAAATCAACCAATACTGGGGTATCTGATTGTAATACTGCTTTTTCAAAAGTACCTTCATCGGCATGAATAACTGAAGACATAGTAACTCCTACGTGTTGATGTTGTTAACTGTTAGGTTTTGGATTACGGTTAAGTAATGACCCAAACGCTTGTTTTTGCCCAGTGCTTGTTTTTGCCTAATAAAAAAATCTTAATATTGGATACAATCAAACAGTGATAGAAACAATGATAGGATAATGAAATCTATTAAACAGACACCCAACGGCAAATTAATTTATAGTGATTATTATGATAGGGTCATCTTAGCATAACACAACCCCAAAACAGGGTATGGCTATGGTTAATTGTTTTGATAGTTATGATAAGAAACATTAATGGTATCTAACTAATCGTATCTAAATGATTGTAACGATAGAATTTTTTAGAAAATATTAAAGTCAATTTTTTTCATCAATGGACAGGTATCGCGGGAGGCAAAAGTTGCAGTTGCAATAAAATGGCTTTTACTCAGGGGTGAAAATGCGTAAAATGGTGTCTAATCGAATTATTGACTTTAACCGACACTAAGTGACATATGCCTGACTTACTTGCTAACAACGAACTTATGGCCGCCATTGATATTGGCTCAAATAGCTTTCATCTTGCCATCGCGCGGTTAGACCATGGGGAAGTACGCAAATTAGCATCAATGTCAGAAAAAGTGCAGCTTGCCGCTGGACTTGATGAAAACAACTATTTGTCGCTTGAGGCACAAAAACGCGGGCTGGATTGTTTGACCCGTTTTGTTGGACGACTAGACGCTGTTTCCCCACAGCGGTTACGGATTGTGGCTACCAATGCCCTGCGCCAAGCCAAGAATGCGGATGAATTTATTCGACAAGCCAATTTAATTTTACCCAAACCCTTAGAAGTCATTGCTGGGCGAGAAGAAGCGCGTCTAATTTATTTGGGAGTTTCTCATACCAATGCCAGTACCGACAAACGCTTGGTGATTGATATTGGGGGTGGTTCGACGGAGTTTATTATTGGTAAAGGCTTCGACCCAATTTTGACCGAAAGCCTACAGATGGGCTGTGTTGCCTTTACCAAATCCTATTTTACTGACGGCGCTATCACCGAAAAAGCGTTTGAAAAAGCGATTGCTGCGGCGAGAAAAGAAATGCTGGGTATTAGTCGTTTGTACCAAAAAACGGGCTGGGACAGTGTCACGGGCTCAAGCGGCACGATTAAAGCGGTCAATCAAATTTTGGTGCAACTTGGGCTTGCCGATGAAAATGCTCGGGTGACCTACAGCGGTGTCAAAGAAATCCAAAAGTTACTGATTAAAGCAAAACATATCGACAATATTGATTTTGCCGATATTAAAGACACTCGTAAAGCAGTGCTGCCGGCTGGTGTCGCGGTGCTGTTGGCAGCGATGAATGTTTTGGGCATTGATACCATCTCTTATTCAGATGGTGCGCTGCGCGAAGGCGTCATGTACGATATGCTCGGGCGTTTTGCCAGTGAAGATGTGCGCGATCGCAGTGTACAAGCCTTGATGACGCGTTATTCGGTGGATAGAAAACAAGCAAAACGTGTGGTAGGTACCGCGCAGCAGCTGTTTGACCAAGTGAGAAATCGTTTGGGGCTTGATGAAGAGGATGCGGATTTACTTCGCCGTGGTGCCTATCTATATGAAATTGGTCTTGCCATCAGCCATAGTAGCTATCACAGGCACAGTGCCTATTTGCTGGAAAATTCGGATATTGATGGGTTCTCACAAGTCGATAAAACACGCTTGTCGCAGCTCGTCATGCACCATCGCCGTAAATTAAAACCTGATAGTTTGGATGAAGTCAAAATGGTGGGCGGTGACAATCTGGTGTATTTAACCCTGATTTTACGCCTAGCGGTACTGGTGCATCACAGCCGTAGCAAACATGATACGCTACCGATTCAGCTAGCGGCTAAAGATAACCATACTTGGGAAGTTTTGGTAAATTTAGCGGATGATAACGCAAGTCTTGTGCTGTCAGATTTGCAAGATGAAATTGATATTTGGCAAAAGTGGGGCATGAGCTTATCCGTTACTACTTATGAGCCAGCTATTGCGTAAGTAAATAGTTAAATAAACAGCTAAGTAAATAGCTAAGCAAATTTTTAAATTTTAAATTAAGAGCTTAGGTCTGTCATACGATATTAAGATGACAACAGTCGCAGTAAAACAAGGGAATAACGACAATGAGTGTTTGGGAAAAAGTACAGCTTGCACGTCATGCAAAACGACCATTATTTTTGGATTATGCCAACCAGCTTTTCACGGAATTTGATGTGCTGCAAGGGGATCGCGCGTATGCCGATGACAAAGCGATTTTGGGGGGTATGGCGATGTTTAACGACCAGCCTGTCATGCTGATTGGTCAACATCGTGGTCGCAGCACCCGTGAGCGTATTGAATACAATTTTGGTATGGCAAACCCAGAAGGCTACCGCAAAGTAGTTAGACTGGTGCAAATGGCAGAACGGTTTAAATTGCCGGTGTTGACCTTTATTGATACCCAAGGCGCATATCCTGGCGTGGGTGCAGAAGAGCGTGGTCAAGCGCAAGCGATTGCCCAAAGTATTGCGGTATTTTCATCCTTGAATGTGCCTGTGATTGCCACGGTAATCGGTGAAGGGGGGTCAGGCGGTGCACTGGCGATTGGCGTCGCTGACCGTATCAATATGCTAGAAAACAGCATTTATTCCGTGATTTCGCCTGAAGGCTGTGCATCGATTTTGTGGAAAACGGCTGAAAAAGCACCGCAAGCCAGTGAGGCGTTGAAACTCAGTGCAGCAAATTTAAAATCCCTTGGCTTAATTGATGAAGTCATCGGGGAAGGCGAGGGCGCACATATCAACAGCGATGTGGCTATGACCAACCTTAAAGCCACGCTGGCGCAACAGCTAGCGGTGCTTATAAAGCTTGATGAGCAAACGCGTCTGCAACAACGCTATGAAAAACTGATGAGCTTTAATTCTACGGTGTCCTTACCAAAAGCCTCTGCTTGATTGTCAGTGATTTAACCTATTTTAATTTTTAATGATTTATGGGCGTTTATTTATGCGCCCATTATTTTATCCCATTTGTTTTATCTCATTTGTTTTATCTCCTGGTTTTTCTCTCGCCGCATGAGCTTGAGCACTATTTCGTCTATCCCTATGTCGTCTATCCTTATGTCATCTGTCCCTTTGTCACCTGTCATTGAGGCGATTAAGCAAAGTTATCAAACCCATATCAACCCGCACCCCAAGGCTGCCACTAAAATTTATATTGCGTGCAGTGGCGGGCGAGACTCGATGGCATTACTGTTCGCCTGTCAGCAGCTACAACTACCCATTCATGTGATTCATATCAACCATAAATTGCAAAAAGTCAGTGATGACTGGCAACAACTGGTAGAAGGCTATTGCCACAAGCACCACATCGACTATGACAGCGTTTGTATCGAGTGGCAATCGCAGCAAGTTTATGCAGCCGATAGCCCAATCAGCCATGAACAACAAGTCAACGAACAACAAGTTAGCAAGCAACAAGCCAATGAACAGCAAGTCAATGAACAACAAGCCAGAACCGCCCGCTATCATGCCATCATACAGATTGCAGGCGAAAATGCCATTGTTGCCTTGGCGCATCACGCCAACGATCAGGTGGAAACCTTGTTGATGAACCTATGCCAAGGGACAGGATTGGCAGGACTGACAGGGATGACGGCGTTTGCGGTGCAACACGAATTTGGCACACCCATTTGGTTATGGCGTCCGTTGCTTGGAGTAACGCGTGATGAGATTAGCGACTTTGTAGTGGCGCAACATATCCCTCATGTCGATGATCCTACCAATTTTGGCGTAGCTAATCAGCGCGCTTTTTTACGTAATCAGATTTTGCCACTCCTTGATGAGCGCTTTCATAAAGTAGTGCAAAATATCACCCGCACCCAGCAAAACCTAACCGAAGCGCATCACATAGTCGATGACCAATATCAACAAGATTTGGCGCTATGTCAGCGCTCAAATGGCTGGACAAGTCATCAGCAATGTTTGCATATCCCCAATCTAAAATCATTGAGCCAAGCAAGACGCTTTAATCTATTGCATCATTGGGTCAAAGGCTCACAAAAATTTGCCCCCACTCGGCGATTGATTGTACAAATTGAGCAGTTACTACAATCAGCGCAAACAGACCAGCAAGCGATTTTGCAGTGGCAGGGGATTGAGATTAGAAAATACCGCGATACGTTATACCGTCTTGATGCCGATTATGTGAAGGCGATTCATGGCAAGTCAGATAACAAGGTATTAGCCAATTTGACTGCTGATGTGGGGCTATCTGAGGAATTATCTGTGGGGCTATCTCTAGAATTGGCGCTTGCTATCAGAGCCGTGTTGCCCAATGAGTCTTTTCAATTATTGTCACAATCTTTTCACCAATCGTTTAAAAAACTGTGCCAACGATTTGATATTCCTAGCTGGGAGCGACAATTTG
The DNA here is from genome assembly GCF_032004885.1 of Moraxella sp. CTOTU47579. Lineage (NCBI taxonomy): Bacteria > Pseudomonadati > Pseudomonadota > Gammaproteobacteria > Moraxellales > Moraxellaceae > Moraxella > Moraxella sp. CTOTU47579. Next base: position 83,859 of record NZ_DALZOJ010000008.1, on the reverse strand, counting down.
CCAAAGTGGTCATTATGGATGACAACAATGAAAAGGCACCCATTGCATCTCAAACACCAAAACGGTTTGCTTTATTATTGCCGAATATCAGTGTTTGGCTGGCAGATGCCGGTGAGCTGAATTTGGCTACCCAAGCAGCTTGTCCGTGGCACTTGGTTTGGACAGACAGTCTTGATAGTGAATCTCATTGATTTAAGCCTGTCATGGGCTAAGACTGTCATGGACTTAGACTATCAAACGGGCATGAATCGCTTGAATTTGCGCCATGTACACCAATTTACGCTGTAAATTTGTCATCAAAATTTGTCATCAAAATTTGCAGTAGGTATGGTAGACTTATTTGCGAATAATAGCGAGGGCGAACCCTTTAACTACTTTCGTCTAACTGCTTTCGTCACCCCACAAAAAATGATTACAAAGGACATCTATGGCAACCACAACTTCTCTTAATATCGCCTTTATTGGTGGCGGTAATATGGCATCGGCACTCATTGCAGGGCTATTAGCAAAGGGTCAACCAACTAGCCTACTGCATGTGGTAGAAACCGATGCCGAGAAGTTAGCGGATTTTCAAGCCCAAGGTTTAAATACCTACGATGCGAGCAACATCGACGATACCAAGCACGCCATCGAAAAAGCTGATGTGGTTGTGCTCGCTGTCAAACCGCAGGTCATTAAAGATGTGTTACTGCCAGTCAAAGACATCTGGGGCGAGCAAGTGGTTATTTCAATTGCCGCAGGGATTGGTACTGATAGCTTAGCCGAGTGGTTGGGACCGCAAGTCAAGCTAGTGCGGGCGATGCCAAATACCCCTGCGATGATTCAAATGGGTGCCACAGGCCTGTACGCGACAGCCGGGGTGAGCGAGGCGGAGCAGCAACTTGCGCAGCAAGTGATGTCCGCGGCAGGACTGGTGTTATGGGTCGATGACGAAGAGCTACTGCACGCCGTGACCGCTATCTCAGGGTCAGCGCCTGCGTATTTCTTTTATATGTTAGAAAACATGATTGCCACGGGTGAAAAATTGGGGCTCACTCAAACCCAAGCCACGGCTTTGGCGATGCAAACGGCACTGGGCTCAGCGCAAATGGCATTGACCAGTCATGATACGCCAGCTGAGCTGCGTCGCAAAGTGACCTCGCCCAATGGCACTACCCAAGCGGCAATTGAAGTGATGGATGGGAAAAAAATGCATCAAATTATTGCCGATGCCATGCTAGCATGTGAGCAGCGCTCGCGTGAGCTAAGCCAAGCGTTTGGCAAATAACTCGATTTGGCTATAACATTGGCTACAACAGCAAATTTTAATTAACTATCTTAACGGCTCATCGTTAACAAGTGTGTAAGCAGCAAATAAGGATAAAAACAGGGCATGACTAATCTTTTGGCAGGGTTGTTTGATATCGTCGTCGCGGCGGCGATGATACTGGTTTTCTTTCGATTTATGCTGCAGTTTGCTGGCATTACTGCAAAAGATGCGTTTGCCAAACCCATTTATCGTATGACACGCATTGTCGATGTGTTTGGACGTATTTTCCCAACCCTTGGCGATGGCAGAATCAATACCGCAAGTTTGGTGTTGCTGTTTTTGCTGCGGATGATTTTTATTTGGGGCGTGCTTGGCATGATGCGCATTGATAGTCAAAATATTGGGCTGTTCTATATGCCAGAGGTGAACTTAGCCATGGTTGATTATCTATCGCGGCATTTTTCACCTGTCATGATGTTTTTTGTAGCGGCCGTGACCTTGCTGATTGATTTTTTAAGAATGTGTCAGTACATCATTATTGGCTCGTTTATCGGGGGTTGGGTGATGCTTTTTACCCAAAAAATGCCAGCGATTTTTGGCCTTCTCACCCTGCTTAGTGAGCCAATTATTCAGCCGTTTCGCAAAGTATTACCTGCCACAGGCATGCTTGATTTGGCACCTATGCTGGGTTTTTTCTTGATTATTTTGTTAGAAACCTTGGTGCAAACCGTAGGTGTTTATCTATTAACTCTATAGTCTTTCCCAAACGACGATTAAATGATTAAGCTTTAAAGCAGTGGGCTAAACAGGCGAATAGCGTTGTCCAAGAATTTTGCCCCAAAGCTACGCTGCTGCCATCCATCGCGCTGTAATGGCTCACTTTGTTGCAGGTATTCATGCTGGCAAGTAAGCATTTGCTGGGTCATGGTACGATTATAAATTGCCATACTCACCTCCATATTCAGATAAAAACTGCGCATATCCATATTCACGGTACCAAACAAGCAATAATCGTCATCCACGCACAAAATCTTGGCATGTAGCAAGCCGGCATTGAACAAATAAATCTGCACCCCTGCTGACAACAGCGGCTCAAAATAAGCCTGTGAAGCAAACTGCACCAACAGCGAATCTACTTTTTTGGGTACATTTAAAATAACCTTGACCCCACGCTTGGCAGCGGTAGTCATGGCAAGCAGCAGCGCATCATCTGGCACAAAATAAGGCGTGGTAATAACCACTTGTTTTTTGGCAGCAAAAATTGCACACACCAAGGTTTCGTAGATGACATGCCCGGTTAATTCTGGCGCCGATGGAATCAGCTGCAAGCTGACTTGACTCACCGATGGGTAAGCTTGTAGGCTGCTTTGCAGCGGCAAAATTTTAAGCAGGGGCGGCTGAGCGACACGCGTGTTAGCGTTTTGACCTGCCCCGCGAGCGTTAGCCTCGTGTTGTAATTTGCGATGATGCAGCTTTGAGGTGTCAATATACAGCGACTTGGTAAAGCGATTAACGATTTTTTCAAGGTTTGAAAAATTGGCGTTGGTTTCTGCGCTGATATCCGTGGTCGTGACAAGTGACATGGCTTTCACCGAATTGACGGTATCATGGCTCTCCACCCGTATCATGACATCAATCCATTTACCCACATGCTCGTTTTGTTTGAAAAAATCGGGGTCGATTAGATTAAAACTTCCCGTATAGCCATAGCAACTGTCAAAAATAGCCAGCTTACGATGATTGCGGATATCAATGCGTTTGACAATAGTTTTGAACAAACCCACGGGCAGCGACTCATGCACAAAAACATCAGCGTCTCTCAATTTTTGCACCCACGAACTGCGAAAAAACGCATGACTGCCAACGCTATCAGCGAGCAAATGCACGGATACGCCGCGCTGGGTAGCCGCCATCAAAGCTTCTAATAACTCAATCACCCGGCCTTGTGGCGAAACAATATAAAACTCTAGCAAAATCATCGTGTTTGCCGCACGGATATCGGCCAATAAACTGGCAAAAATATGGTCAGCGTCTGTTATCAGCGTCAGCGTATGATTGTCGTACACGCCAAGCCCAGTTTTTAATAGGGCGATATTGCTCAGTTGCCGTGCTTCGGTGTCTAAGTTTTCGGAAATTTTATTAAAATCAATCTGATGAGCATTGGCAAAGTCACGCAGTAATTTTTGCACCATCAAACTACGCTTACGGTACTGGTGCCCAATATTAGTTTCACCAAATAACATATAACCGATGATGCCAACAACAGGTAGGGCAAATAATACCGCAATCCAAGCAATTGCTACGCTTTGGCGGCGCTGCTGTTGAATAACCCGCACAACTAGCCAAAGCGTGATGAGAAAATGGGCGATCACACCTAGCTGCAATAGCAACGTCTTGACAATCGACCACTCCAATAATAACCCCATAGTAGCTTGCCTAACCTAGCATTGAGGTGTAATGAAAGCGTTTGGGAATTCTTTGACCATGAGGGTGGACAATATCAGCGACTTTGAGCACGTGTTGCGTCCAAATATCTGCGCATTGTACCGCTGTCACAAGCTCATCACCCAGTGCCAAGCGACCTGCGATATAACTTGCCAGACTACAGCCTGAGCCATGATATTCACCCGCCAGTCTTGGCAAAATCGCTTGGTATGCCAGTCGGCAGGTTTGGTTGTCATTAACGTATAAATACTGCTCGATACCAGAGGCTTGGTTATCGTGAGACGTCTTGACTAGCACTGCTTTGGCACCTTGTTGACACAAATCTTTGGCGGCGGCGTGGAGATTGTCGATGCCTGTCAAATCACGCAGTTCAATGCTGTTAGGGGTCATTAGGGTCGCAAAAGGGGTTAGCTGGGCAAAGGCAGTCACCAAGGTGTCTTTGTCGCCTAACGCACCGCCACTGTTGGCCACCAGTACCGGGTCAAGCACATACGGCGTACCTGTTGCAATACTGCCATCGGTAAAAAGCTGCGCGAGCATCGCAATATTGTCAGTGGTGCCAAGCATCCCTGACTTGATGGCTTTGACAGGCAAATCATTGAGCACCGCCAGTGCTTGCGCCCTTAACAGCTCACTTGCGCATGCCTCAAACCCAAAAACTTGCTGTGAACTTTGAACGGTCACTGCGGTACAGGCAATCGCTGCATGACTCCCTGCTTGCCCAATCGACTCAATATCCGCTTGCAAGCCTGCGCCGCCTGAGGGATCTAACCCCGAAAAACACAATACAGTGGGGCGCAGTGTCATGCTGGGTACTAGAATAGGGGCAAGAGTAGCAGGGGTTGACATAAGATTCTCACAGGCTGGTTATCAATCCTTATAAGGATTAGTTAAATGGTTTTTTTAATCATTAATTTCAAACAGATTATCACATAACGACTGAGCCATAAACAGCCACTAGGTCATAGGCAGGCAGGGTGCCACTGCCAAGGTGCTGCAATTATTCTCACATAATTTTTTTAAAAAGTCTTGCAAATTTGGATTGGTTTGTTATAATGCCCACCCACAATACTTGAGGTTAATGGCGACATTGACTAAAACTATTGTACGGTGTTATAGATAAGTAAGACCAATTCGGTGACGTGGGTGAGTGGCTGAAACCACAGCCCTGCTAAGGCTGCATACGGGAAACTGTATCGAGGGTTCGAATCCCTCCGTCACCGCCATTTATTGAAGCAAAATTAGTTTTAAAATTATTTAAAATAAAGTTTGACAAAATAAATATTCTAACTTATAATAGCGCCCACTTCAAACGAAGACATTAGTTAAGCGCTTGTAGCTCAGTTGGATAGAGCATCAGGCTACGAACTTGAGGGTCGGGGGTTCGACTCCCTCCAAGCGCACCACTAATTACTTTGTTAAAATTAATCGCCACTCTTTGAGTTCAGGCGATTTTTTTTATGTCTTATTTTTTTGCCCCGAATTACTCAGCAGGCTATTTTGCCGTTCTGTTGTTTCACCACTGCCTCACTATTGCCTAAAGCATTTTCATTCCAGTTATGTTTATATGAGCCATGCGCTGATGGGTCTGTAGTTGGTGTTTGAGTCATAGCGTTTTGGTTGTATTTAGGCTACAATTTCGCTTATTAATTGCTACCATCATTCGCCCGCCATACCTATGCCTAAGACCGAAACCCTAATGTTAAAAACAGCTAAAACCAACAGCCAGCCGCAATCTCTGCCATCAGCGCCATTGCCAGAACAACAACCGGTGATGGCAAAAGCGGCTACTCGGCTGATTGCTATGCTGTATGATGGTATGTTGATTTTGGCGATGCTATTTTTTGTGCAGATGTTGCTGATTGTATTGGGGACTAAACTGCTAGGTTTGGCAGGGACGGATATGAAGCAAGCGGCGACATTACCGCTATGGTATCGTAATATTGTGCAAATCCCCGCCTTCGTGATTATCTTGGTTGGGTTTTATGGGGTATTTTGGCGTAAGGCAGGGCAGACGCTTGGCATGCAGACTTGGCGGCTTAAAACCATGAACCGTGATGGCTCATTGCTAAGTTGGCGGCAATCGATGATGCGGATATTAGCCGCGTGTTTATTGCCTGTGGTATGCGGGATGATAGGCTATCTTATTCATCAGTCGGTGGGTGCGCTGTATTTTAGTATGTTTATTGGGCTATTGTTTAATTATTGGTTCGCATGGGTCAATAAGCAAGGCTTGGCGCTGCATGATTTGCTGTCAAACACCGTGACCATGAAAATGCCAAAAATTAACCATGAAGGCTTGTTTGCTGGGTTTAGAAAGAAATAATTACTTGTCTCTCGCCCACAACCAGTCCGCCAAATCGACCAAATAGTTATCATTGCCAAATTCAGCGATCACCGCATTTTTAGCGGTATCAAATAAGCTTTGCGCGTAGGTTTTGGCAGCTGCCACGCCTAATAATTTCACATACGTGGATTTATCCAATTTTTCATCACTCCCCGCAGGTTTGCCAAGCTGCTCGGTGTCGGCAGTCACATCCAAAATATCATCTTGTACTTGAAAAGCCAACCCAATCTGCTCGGCAAAGCTACTGAGTGCTTGCCGCTCGCTGTCAGTTGCGTTGGCACAGATGGCACCCATCAATACTGACGCTTCAATGAGCGCGCCTGTTTTGTCACGGTGAATGGCTTCAAGCTCAGTTTGGCTAAGCTGTTGGTGTTCGCCATTTAAATCCAGCATTTGCCCCATGACCATCCGCCGTGCCCGTGGCGCAAACGTGGCAGATAGTGGGGTAGCAAACTCACTGTTTTCACCAAAATATGTATGGGTCAGGGCTTCAAATGCCAAGGTCTGTAGCACGTCACCGGCAAGCATGGCAGCGGCTTCACCATAGGCGATATGGGTAGTAGGACGACCTCGGCGCAGCGCATCATCATCCATACAAGGCAAGTCATCATGCACTAGCGAATAGCCGTGTAGACACTCCACCGCCATCATGGCACGGCGCACGTCATTAGATAATTGATGGGATGGGTTGGCAAGACTGTTGTCGGTTTTTACCGTGGCAAAAGTTGCGGCAACCAGTAAAGGACGTACCCGTTTGCCGCCATTGCTCATCGCGTATAGGCTTGCTTCATGCAGCGGTGAGGGTAACTTGCAGACTTGGAGGTAGGCTGTGATATCCGATTCTAGTTGGTCAATGACTTGGCGCGAAAAAGCAGTAAATTCCATAATCAATTCTTTTGTATGTGTTAAAATTTTGAGCAATAAAAAAGCTGCCCCCATTAAGGTTGAGCAGCCTTTTTGTAAAATGGCGCAACAAGTTTAACCCATTAGTCTAGGAAATTAAAGCTATCTAAATCCATCGCCATTAACTCGCTTGGTGCCAACATGCTCTCTGAGTGACCTGATGCGCGTGGCAATAGTTTTTCAAAATAGAACTCAGCGGTTTTGATTTTGGCTTCATAGAATTCTTTGGTTTCGCTGCCGCCATTTTTGAGTTTGTCGTACGCTACTGCTGCCATACGTGCCCAGTGATAGCCCATGATGACATAGCCTGAGTACATTAAGTAATCATCGGATGCCGCTGAGACGATTTCACGGTCTTTACGAGCCGTGAGCATAATACGTGTGGTAAGGGTATTCCACTCTGCACAGTATTTGGTCAATTCCCAAACGAATTTACGCATCCCTTTATCTAATGCATATTCACTACACCATTTCATGATATTGGCGGTGTAATCCAGTAGCACTTTGCCTTTTGATTGGATTAACACTTTACGACCTAGTAGGTCAAGCGCTTGTACGCCTGTGGTACCTTCATACAAGGTTGAGATGCGCGCATCACGGGCGATTTGTTCCATGCCCCATTCTTTGATGTAGCCATGACCGCCGTAGATTTGCATACCATGTTTGGCACATTCAATGCTTAGTTCAGTTAAGAAGCCTTTGAGTATTGGGGTATAAAAGCCCAATTTATCATCCCATTTGTGGAATTCAGCATCGTCACCGAGCATCGCTCCTTCAAACATTTTATCAGCATAGCGTGATGCGTGATAAATCATTGAGCGCGCGCCTTCTGAGAAGGCTTTTTGGGTGAGTAACATACGCGCAACATCGGCATGATGGATAATCGCATCAGCCACTTGGTTTGGCTCTTTGGTACCTGATAGGGTACGCATTGAGCGGCGTTCTTTGGCGTAGGGCAATGAGTTTTGGAAAGCCAATTCCATATGCGCTAAGCCTTCCATACCTGTACCTAAGCGAGCAGTATTCATAAAGGTAAACATGGCTTTTAAGCCTTTATTCGGCTCACCGATTAGATAGCCTGTGGCATTATCAAAGTTGAGTACTGCAGTTGCTGAAGCTTTGATACCCATTTTGTGCTCAATTGAGCCACAGTTAACGGGATTGCGCTCACCAATCTCACCGTTTTCTGTGACCAAGAATTTTGGCACGATAAATAACGAAATACCCTTGGTACCTTCAGGCGCATCGGGTAGGCGTGCTAAAACGATATGCACGATATTTTCCGTTAAGTCATGTTCACCGGATGAAATAAAGATTTTGGTACCACTAATCTTATAAGTACCATCGTCTTGTGGGATGGCTTTGGTTTTAACTTGACCCAAGTCGGTACCACATTGTGGCTCAGTCAAACACATGGTGCCCGACCAACGACCTTCTACCAAGGCTGGCATATAAGTGGCTTTTTGCTCAGGGGTGCCGTATTGCATGATGGTATTCATACAGCCTACCGACAGTCCTGGATACATGGAAAATGCCCAGTTTGCTGTGCCCATCATTTCACTTTTGATGAGGTTGACAGACATTGGCATATTCAAGCCACCAAATTCTTCAGGAAACGGTATGGCTTGGTACCCAGCTTCAACGAACATATCATAAGCTTCTTTAAAGCCTTTTGGCGTGGTGACAACACCCTTGTCAAAATGGCAGCCTTCAGCATCGCCTGATTGGTATAGTGGCATCAACACATTGCTACAATAATCCGCAAAACTCTCAAGCATCATATCCACGGTTTCCGGATCGGCATTTTCACCAGATTTTAAGGTTTTGTAGTGTTCGGGGTAATTAAATACTTCATTGGTTAAAAAGCGAATATCACGTAGGGGAGCTTTATATGATAATGGCATACGCTGAAATCCTTTTAATAGGCTATGAACTAAGATAAAAAGGGAAAGGTAAAAATAAGTCCGCTCAGTATAAAGGTATTTGCCGCTAAAAGCTTCAAATCATAATAAATATTCATAAATAATACTAATTATCATAAAATTATTTTATGATTTGTAGGGCAAAGCTTCGCATGGACAAGAATGCAACAATTACCAACTACCTTAAACTCACTCGTTTTATTTACACTTTGCCAAAGATATTAAACAACCAAACGTATTGAAAAATCATTTGTGAGCCACTCTTGCCAAATATTCCCAACCCATCTCCCAACCAATCGCCTAGTCCATCGCTCCCTGATACATCGACACTGCCAGCCAAACCTGCACCGATATCACTCAACAAACGCGAGCGCGGCGCCGTGCTGTGGTCAATTATCAAAAAATTATCCGTTTTTGCAAAACCTTATCATTCACTAATCATAGCGACGCTGCTGCTCACGGTGATTGGTTCGTTTGCCGCACAGGTCAATGCTTTTGTACTGCGTTATACGGTCGATCATTTGACCGAGATTCTCAAGATCAGCGAGCCGTGGCAGGAAGGTGCAAAATTGCTCACGACTATTAGCATCGTGCTACTGCTCAAAGAACTGTTGTACGCGGCAATCAGCTTTGGACAGCGCTATTTTGGTGAAAAAATCCGTATTAATTTATCCCGGGATTTATCGCAAAAAGTCGTAGAGCGCATTTTAAGTTACCGCATGGGGTTTTATACCCATCCTGATAACGACAGTGGTAAGCTGCAGACGCGCATTGATTTGGGTGTCAGTAGTCTCACGCGCTTGGTGCAAAACTTTTTTATTGATATGTTGCCGTTATTTGCCAATGCGATTGTAGCGTTGGTAGTGATGTTTAGCGCCAATGTGTGGGTGGGGATGGTAGGGCTGGTGATTGTGCCGATTTATTTTTATATCAGTCAAAAACAAGCCACGCGCTTGCAAGGCTTTCGTCGGCAGATGCGCCACTACCGGGAGAGCAAAAGCGAGCAAATCATTTCGCTGATTAACGCTATCACTGTGATCAAATCCTTTGTCCGCGAGCCGATTGAAGCGCAAAAACATTTTGCCATTCAAAAAGAGATGACCGATAACCAACTCAAAACGCGCGGTATTGGCTTTGGCTATGATGCACTTAAAAGCTTTATCGAGCAGATTGGTGTTGTGGCGATTATTATTTTAACCGCGTATTTTGTGCTTGATGGGCAGATGACCATTGGCATGATTATGTTTTATGTGTTGTTATTTCAAAACGTGGCATCGCCGATTCGTCAGTTGCATCGTATCTACGATGAGGTCAATGATGCGCTGACTTATGCCGAAGGGTTTTTTGATATCTTAGAAGATGATAGCCAAATCGAAGTGGTAGGCGGTGTCAATCCTGCGACGGTGCAGGGCGATATCGAACTTCAGCACGTGGATTTTGTCTATCCCAACGGCAACCAAGCCTTGCAGGATGTCAGCTTTCGCATTCGGCGCAACCGAATTACCGCGTTGGTCGGGCTGAGTGGCGCAGGTAAAAGCACCATTATCAATCTGTTGGTAAAATTTTATCAGCCCACGCAAGGGCAAATTTTGCTCGATGGCAAGGATTTGCAAGATTATGATACCCATGAGCTACGCCAACAAATCGGTTTGGTGTTGCAAAAAAACCATATTTTTGGCGGGACTATTGAAGAAAATATTCGTTATGGCGATTTAACGGCCAGTCAAGCCCAGATTGAGCAGGCAGCAATACAAGCCTCCATTCATGAACAAATCACCCAGCTGCCCAAAGGCTATCAAAGCGAAGCCAAATCCTTGTCAGGTGGACAGCAGCAGCGTATTGCACTGGCACGTATGTTTCTCAAAAATCCGCCAATTGTCTTTTTGGACGAGCCGACCGCAAGTCTAGATGCCATTGCCAGCCAGCAAATCAAGCGCAGTTTGGATTTAATCAAACAAAATCGCACGGTGATTATCGTGTCGCACAATATCGCGCAGATTATTGACGCTGATGATTTGGTGGTCATCGAGCAAGGGCGCGTGGTGGAGACAGGCACGCATGATGAACTATACCGCAAGCAAGGCAAATACTATGAGATTTTTAATGCCATGTCCGATAGTTTAAATCTTGATAAAATCACCCAAACGTTAGAGAGTCATTAATTTCGGGTTCATGATGTAGGCTTGGTATGCGTACTGGTAGCGCTAAGCGGATTAACGCCGTAACCTGGCTTACTTAAATTTATGCTACCATAACTGTTTTGTCATATTCACCCAACAAGTTAGTCAATACTCATGGAATCTCAAGTCTTAAAAATATTTTTGGCACTGGTGGTACTGGTCAATCCATTTGCCGCGTTATCGTTATTTATTGATATCACCAAAGACGCCAATCGACAACAAACTCGCAAAGTTGCACTGATTTCAGCCATTACCGTGTTTGTGACCATCGCGATATTTTCGTTGGCAGGCGAGCCTATCTTAAAGGTGCTGGGGATTTCGCTTGGGTCATTTCGTATCGCAGGCGGTATCTTGGTATTGATTATTGCTATTGGCATGATGAATGGCGCTGGCAATGTTGCCAAACCGCATGTCGGTAAATCCGGGGATTTAAATGGCGTGGCGTTTCAAGGGGCGGCATCTGCCGTGGTGCCATTGACGATTCCGATGGTGATTGGTCCTGGTGGGATTTCTACCGTGATTATTTATGCCGCGAGCGGGCATAGTTATTTTAATATGCTAGCGATTATCACCGCAGGTTTGATTATCAGTATTATTACTTATCTAAGCTTTATGGCAGCGGGGCAGGTGAGTCGTTTCTTAGGTGATACCGGGCTTAATGTGCTCAATCGTATCATGGGGATGCTACTTGCGGCCGTTGCGGTAGAGATTTTTGTTGGCGGCTTAAAAAGTGTATTTCCGCAGTTGTTGTAAGTTCACCGGGTCGCTAAATCGGGTCGCTCAATAATTTATCACAGCAACCCTTAAGCATTATGCATTGTAGTCGCTGTGTTAATATCACAAATTATGCTTGATTTTTACCGTTAAAGCCGCCATTTTAATCATCATGCAATATGCCAAACCCTGTTAATAAGCTGTTAACAAGCTTTTAAAAAGATGCAAGCGTTAAACCATGCTTACGTTGATGAAAGCGATATCACAGGGTGACCATAAGGTTGATTACCCTAGCTCGTAAGATAGTTATTAAGGTAGTAACCAAAGTAGTCACTGGGGCGGATAAAAGATTGAGGAGCGACGATGCAAAAAGATACAAAATCAGATTACCACAGCCTACTGCAAGCAGCAAAGGATGCCAAAGCAGAAGCGATGATGCTGGAGTTTGTCGAGCAAGATGATGGCAAGATGGTACTACGTACCTCGAATGACGAGTCAGAAGACTTGGTAAGTATTGAATTTTCTGACAAAGTGAAAGAACTGTTGGGGGATGATACCCAGTTGATTGGTCAAAGCATGATTCATGCTGCCATTCAAACCTTAATGCAAAAGCAGCTCTCGCAGTGGCATGCCAATGTGTATGACGAAGAACCCGTGCATTACAGTTAATGCGTAACGCCTATTCATTGATTTGTTGAACCCATAAGACTAAAGACTTATGGGTTTTTTTGTGCTTGGATTTTTTATTTGTGGGCAAATCCTTTATAATGAGCCATAATTTTTCTTCTGTGTTTCACTTATCAAAAAGAGCCGCCACCATGCCTATGCAAACCGCCAATTTTTATACCATCAATCATTCCAATTATTCTGTCAAAACGATTGGGATTTTAGGTGGCGGACAGCTAGGTATGATGTTGGCGCAAGCGGCGTTGCCACTCGGCATCCGCTGCGTGTTTTTGGAGGATAGTGCCAATTGCCCTGCACGCTTACTGGGCAAAGTGTTTAGTAGCGAGCAATTTGAAGATTTTGCCCAAAGCTGCGATATTTTTACCTTAGAATTTGAAAACACCCCACTCAAACCTGCCCAGTTTTTGGAATCGACCAAAACCTTATACCCATCGTCATTTGCGCTATCAGTGGCACAAGATCGGTTAAATGAAAAAAACTTGTTTAACCAATTAGATATCGCCACCGTGCCTTTTATGGCGGTGCATAGCAAAGCCGATATCCAAGCCGCCGCCGATAAATTGGGATTGCCTTTGGTACTCAAAACCACACGCGGGGGCTATGATGGCAAAGGGCAGTTTGTGGTCAAATCCGCTGACCAAATTGACACCGCGTGGGCAGAACTTGGCGACGCAACCAAAACAGCGCCGCTCATTGCCGAAGGCTTTATTCACTTTGAGCGTGAAGTATCTATCATTGCCGTGCGCGCCCAAAACGGTGAAATCCGCTATTATCCGCTCGTGCAAAATGAGCATAGCAATGGTATTTTAGCCAAATCAACCGCACCAGCACCGAAAGTCGAGCAATTGACCGAACAAGCCCAAAGTAATATCAAAAAATTGCTCGAACATTTAAACTATGTGGGCGTGTTGACGTTAGAATTATTTGTGACTTCTGAAGGCGGCGCTGAAAAATTGCTTGCCAATGAAATCGCACCCCGCGTGCACAACTCAGGGCACTGGAGTATTGAAGGCGCGGTAACCAGTCAATTTGAAAATCATATGCGTGCGGTGGCGGGGTTGCCATTGGGAGACACAGCCATTGTCAAACCCTCTGTCATGCTAAATGTCATCGGAGAGTACCCAAAACTGGAGGAAGTCCTATCCATCGCTGGCGTGCACGTGCACAATTATGATAAAGAAGAGCGCGAAGGTCGAAAAATTGGTCATATCACTGTCATGCCGAGCGATAGCAGTCAGCTCGAAGCGGCGGTTGCAAAAGTCATCGCTTGTCTGCCTTGTGAAGTTACTCTTTAAACGACAACTTGATAAATTCCAATTGCTAACCCAAAAAATTGGGCTGTTGCAGGCGGTTTTCCAAAAATCGCTGATTGACTAATAAAGCTTGTGCGTCCTCATTGTAGATACTGTGTACCACCTGTTGCATACTATTATCAATCAAGGCGAGTTGTTCATTGAGTAGCATTTTAGGTGTTTTACCATCCTGAACGACATGCATAGAGGCATAGACGGATGGTAATTTTAAGTAGTTTTCAAGGGTGGTAGGCAGATAATCGAATACTGTCTTTTTGATAGTAAATAAATCTTGATTGGCAAAGCGACCCGCGACCAATTGTGGCAATACCGACATGATTGAACTTTGAATATTTTGCAAATGCGTATAGGAATCTGGCGAGATTCGGTTTTTGACTTTATGCATTAAGCGGTTTAATTCATCGGTAATTTGCTCGGCAGTTAAGGTCTGCTGAAAGTGCAACATGTCATCTTTTTTGCGGATTAGAAAACCGAATAACCACCCTAGCGGATAAGCCAATATGACCGCTACTAAAAATACCATTGTCGAGCTGATATCATTGGTCGTCAAAGCCAGCCAAACATAGCTTATTAGCGCAATCAACAAAAAAGCTAAGCCAAATATATTGGGTAATCCATAAAAAAATAACCAAAAACGTTGCATAGCGGTTTCGTTTTCCTTGTGATTTTGTCTAAGTTTTATTGATAACCACGGATTTGCTTGAATACATTGGCTAAATTCTCTTTTCGTCCATCGAATACTTTACCAGCCGTCAAATCGGCAATTTTTTGCATTTCGGTCGGATCGGCATCGCCAAATAGCACAGTAAAAGTTTTGACATTCTTGGCATTGGCAGGTAGTGTGTTGTAAAACTTTTCAAATGCTTCAAAATTTTCACCGTTGGTATTTTGGCCATCGGTCATAAGGACAATAGTATCGTAGTACGGTTGGGCAATGGCAGCATTGGATTGTCGCGCGACAATTTCTTGATAGCCTTTGTGTAGTGAACTATAAATCGCTGTACCACCACCTGCAGTAAGGTCTTTCACAAATTGGCGTACTGGTTCACGGGCTTTGGCATCTTTACCGATGGTATATTGCTTTTCTGCCTCTGGTGTACTATTAAATGGAATAAAAGTGACTTGCTCACGTTCAGAGAATTTGGCAAAATCGCCCATTGTAGTACCATCGCCATCGGTTAATGTCATCAATGCTTTTTTTAGCTGCTCCATGCCATTCCCAGACATCGAGCCTGAAGTATCAATGATAAAAATCGGACGAGCGGGCAAGCGTAACTCATTCATATATGAGCCAAGAATGCTGTTAATTACCGTCTTGGCATTTGGGAAAGGTAACTCAACCATCATCGCTTGATTAAAACTTGAATCAAGTTTGACGCTACTATTGACTGGACGGCGAAAGGTTTGTTGCATTAATTTGGTTTGAAATTCTGCTGTTTTAAGATACGAAACAACTTTGTCATACGCGGCTTGTTTGCTGGTATTTAATAACATAAGCGGATAGTCAGCGGTGATGATTCCCTCTTTAGGATATAGCAAAACTAAAGGCTCTTTGAGCTTGCTGCTTTTGTTCAATTGCATCAATACGGATTCGTAATTGATCATGCCGTCCAGGTTGTTGGTAGTATCCAAATTTTTGACGAAGGCATCCGCAAGCCAGCCAGAACTACCAGCAGTCAAGGTTTGACCTTTAAAAAATTGCTTTAGCTTAGGTTGTGCTTTGGCAATATCAGCTTCAGTTGGCGCATCGGATGTCCCAGCAAAAGCAGAAACCACACCCATGAGTGCAGTAAAACCCGAATTGCTAGATGCGGGGTTGGTCATAGCATATTTAAGTTCACCATTGTTGGCTTTCTGCGCAATAGTTTGCCAAGTGATATCTGTTTTGGCGGTCTTGCCATCAGCACTAACCAAATCTAACTGCTGGGCTTTGCTTTGTTTGACACCCATAATCACGGGCGACAGCATAATCGGAGTTTGGGTGATGATTTGTTTGCCATTGATAAGGCTGAGATATTTACCATGTGAAAACCAAGCCCCATCGGCTTTTTTACCTTGTGCGATGGCTTCGGCACCATCAATTGTGCCAGTATAGTCAAGTTTGATAGATATGCCAGTTTTGGCTTTGATATCATCCAAAAAAGGCTCAATATCTTTGAGTTCTGAACCTGCCAAGATATATAGCGAATCAGGGTTATTGATGGCTTGTTCACTGGTAATGTTGACAGTTGCAGGTGCCTCATCTTTTGCGGTGCTGTTACCAGATTTGCTACAAGCAGAAAGGCTAATGATCGCAGCGAAGCCAACACCAAGTGCTAGATAAGTGTTGAAATACTTTGATGGTTTATTATAGTAGTAAGTCATCAAATATCCTTTTGTGATAAAAAGGGGCATTTTTGAGATAAGGTGAAATCACAAACATCCCTGTTTTTGCCAGTCATATTGATTGGCTAGATTTTAACCTCACCCAATTTTTTATCGTCAATTTGCAAGTTGTTTGCAACATCAATCACCGTTTGGCGATTGGCGCGGTCAAGATAAGTTTGGGCTTTATCGACTTCTTGGGTTAGTACGTTGACTGTTTGTTGCATATTACCCAATGCTTTGACTTTGAAGTCGTCAATCGCGTCCATAGTTTCATAGATATGGTTAAAGGCTTTTTGCAGTTTTTCCATATCTACTGAGCTACTACTGGCTTGCTCGTGTACCTGTGCGGTTTGGCGTTTTAATAGCACTGAGGTTGATTCAATCAAACTACTTGTGGTCGAATTTAACGCATTGATTTGGTCGAGCACCAGTTTTTGACTACTCAGCGCTTGTGACACCATCACCGCAGTACGCAGCGCAGCAACCGTTGTCGTCGTGGCACGGTCAACACCTTTGATAAGCTCTAAGTTGTTTTTGCGAATCATATCAAGCGCCAAATACCCTTGGATGTTCACCGCCAGTTGGGTCAAAAAATCCATGTTTTTTTGGCGGAGATAAAACAGCAATTCTTCTTTGACTACGCGTGCTTTTTCAGGGTCAGTGGCTTCAAGCTCACCGATTTTTTGCTCTAGACGTTCATCAATTTTTTGACCGACATAAATATATTGACGGAGCGACTGCATCAGTGCCCACATATTGACCTTTTCTTGCTCAATGCTGGCATTGTCTTTCATCAGTTCATCTTTGCCGTGATACAGGCTTTCGATGATGGCATTGATATGGTTTTGCGAAGATTGGTATTTACGAAAATAATCTTGTACGGATTTGCCCATTGGGATGATGCCCAAAAATTTGCGTGGACTTGACAGCGAACCTTGTCGGCTTGGATCTAGGTCTTCGACCACGCTGCGTAGCTCAGTCAAGGATTTGGCAATCGGGGAGTTGTCAAATAAGGCTTTATCCATGCTTTTGGCAGGACGATCAAGCATGCGATTTGCAATCTGCGCGGAAGCGCGAATTTCGGCACTACCTAGCTGATGAATGGCTTTGACTTTCTCATCGAATACAGACGTGTTGACAGGGGTTTGTAATACATGCATCACAAAATCGTTCACTTTGGCATCAAGTTCAGGCACTTTGGTTAGGTCAAGTTTGACCAGTTGGTCGGCTTCGTCTTGTGGCACAACGGCAACGGGTTGCGGCGCTTCAAGGGTGATGACAGGGCTGGTTTCTGGCGGGGTGAGTTCTGGCATGATATATCCTTGAGTTGTCTATATTGGTATTTGTATATTAACTTGCCTTTTAGTTTGTCTTGGTATTTTAGCGGTTTGAGCTAACGCTAGTTTGATTATCTTGGTGAATTATTTCATTTGTTGTTCTATTTGGGTAATCATTTTTTCCATGCGCGTTTGACGAATGATTTTTTTATGATGCTACGTCAGTGTGACAGCGTAACAAAAAATTTTTCAATCACATGTTAAAAAATAAAAGCCCAACAGTTAGTTGGGCTTTTATTTTTTCAAAATTCTTGGTAATAGAATATATTATTGTACCCGTGATAGGTATTCGCCAGTGCGGGTATCGACTTTGATTTTTTCGCCTTGTTGGACAAATAATGGCACACGTACTACCGCGCCTGTTTCAAGAGTTGCAGGTTTACCGCCGCCACCTGATGTATCGCCTTTTAGACCTGGGTCAGTTTCGGTAATCACTAACTCAACAAAGTTTGGCGCAGCAACGCTTAAAGGCACGCCATTGAATAGGGTAATGGTACATTCTTCGTTGCTATTTTCTTTTAACCATTTCGCCGCATCGCCCATCGCGTTTTTGTCGGCTTGTAGCTGCTCAAAGCTTTCTGGGTGCATAAAGTGCCAGAATTCGCCATCGTTGTATAGGTAGTTCATTTCAGTATCAACAACGTCAGCGCCTTCAAGACTATCGCCAGATTTAAAGGTGTTTTCTAATACTTTACCCGTTCTTAGGTTACGCATTTTGACGCGGTTGAATGCTTGACCTTTACCTGGTTTAACGTATTCATTTTCTAAAATTGCAAAGGGGTTGCCTTCGTGCATGACTTTTAAGCCAGCTTTAAATTCATTGGTTGAGTAAGTTGCCATAAAATTTCCTAATAAGGTGTTGCGACTAAAAAATAACCGAGGTAAATCAAATCTTTGTATAATAGCCAATTTGCTAAAAACGCGCTGCCTACGGGGTAACCCTATCCGCAACAGGCGTTATCAGCAAGCGGCATTGACAATTGGATAAACACTATATGATAAACTATTTGGCGACACAAAAAAACTGGCAAAATGCGTTTTCTGACACTATCACGAGCTTTGCTGAATTAGCGCAAGCGTTGGATTTGCCGATAGATAGTTTTGATAGTCAGGTCGGTCAATTTCCCCTAAAAGTGCCGCGTCGCTTTGTGCAAAAAATGGGGAAAGGCGATATTAATGACCCTCTGCTTAAGCAAGTGTTGCCGACGTTTCAAGAAACGGTACAAGTCACCGGCTTTGTCACCGACCCACTCGATGAACAACACGCCAATCCGGTCAAAGGCATCATTCATAAATACGCATCACGTGTGCTGATTCCTGTCACCGGGGCTTGCGTGGTCAATTGTCGCTATTGTTTTCGCCAGCACTTTGACTACCACGAGAATCTACCAACCCAAAACGATTGGCAAGCCATCAGTGCCTACATCACAGCGCACCCCGCCATCAATGAGGTGATTTTAAGTGGCGGCGACCCGTTATCGCTGAGCAATCGTCGTTTATTGGAGATTTTCACCACCCTTGAAGCACTACCGCAAGTGCAGACCATTCGTATCCACACCCGTGTACCTGTGATGATTCCTGAGCGCTTAGATGAGCCGTTACTTGCGCGATTTGCTAACAGCCGCTGTCACATCGTCATAGTCATTCATGCCAATCACCCCAATGAAATCGACCAAGAAACACAAATATTTTTGGCTAAGGCAAAAAAAGCAGGTGTTACTTTACTTAACCAAACCGTGCTACTCAAGTCGATTAATGACGATGCAAATACGCTTGCAAGCTTAAACGAAAAATTATGGCAAGCGGGCGTATTACCCTATTATTTGCATGTGCTTGATAAAGTTGCCGGGGCGAGCCATTTTTATATTTCAGATGAGCAAGCAGTCTCTCTGTACTGGGAATTACTCGCCAAATGTGCTGGCTACTTGGTGCCAAAGTTAGTACGAGAATTACCTAATAAGCCATTTAAGACACCCATTGATTTGTATGACCACTAAAATTTGTTGAAAAACAACAACTAAAATAAAAGATTATCTGTTACTTATCTGATAAATAGTACAATTATCTTAAAATATCTAGATAAAATTTGGTTTTTATGTTATTTATTGTTGTTAAATAAGTCGAAAAATGTTGTGCATTTTGGTGCAAAAAAATGGTTACGGATCTCACACTAGACGATTTCTTACAGCGCATAAACGATACACCGACCAGTCCTATTGAACTTAAAGTGACGCAGAGTTCATTGCAGGATACGACCGATTGGCAGATACAATTTAATCGTATGTCGGCGTGTGAGATGTATGACGAATATAAATTCGTGATAAACCAGTTGATGTTTGCCGATATTGATGATGTCAAACGCTTTGCATTATTTGATGAGGTTAATAAAGCCGTCAGCGTATTACTTGGCAAATTGCGGGTGAATTACCAAACCCAGCCGGGGATTTTGGATGAAGAAAAACAGCAAGGCTTAGATACCGTGCTATCAGTGCTTTATCTAGGCATCATGTTTTACCATGTCATCTGGCAACGGGCAGCGGCTCGACCTGAAGTGGCTGAGAAAAAAGGCATCATTAGCCTATTTCGCCAAACACCTCAATCACTTACCTCCACTCAAGTCATTCAGCGCTCCCTCTACAGTACCATGCTATTACTGCGCCAATCGCTGTTTGAAAAATATATCGGCTATCGTAAAGATACACAGGTGATTTGGCAATATCTGAATGCCTGCTATCGATTTGCGGTCACTAATGATTGGCAGTCTATCTCCTTGCCAATCAAACTGCATTCTGCCAATGAGTATAGCAAACAGGGCGCACCGCTATCGATTGAGGATATTTATTTTCACTGCTTGATGGTGGCAGTCACCAATCCGTATGCTTGTCGGCGTGCCGATATTTTGGCCATTCAAAAAGTAAGTACCCAGTGGATTGAAGAGCTCATTATCAGTAAAGATTTGGTTGAAAAACCTTACCTATATATTGATTTAGAAGGTAAGCAGCCGCCCAAACTGCTAGAAATCGATGATACATTCAATCCCTTTGCAGTAACCAGCAATTGCCTGTTTGTGATGTTTAGTCGGTTATTTAAACACTTACATCAAACCATTAGCCAAGGTCAAAACAGTAGCGAGGCTGAGATAAAAAATAGCGCGCGTCAGGCCAAATTGGTATTGAATAATATCCAAGATGGGTTAAAACCAGCGGCAGACTATCATCAGAACCATTCAAAATGTGAAGTGGTACTTGGATTCAATAATATCCATTACATGCTTGCGAATAAAACCAGTTTGGGCAATCTCATTCATGCCAATGAGTTGTCTGAGCGGTTAAAACCCAAAACTCAACATACGGCGTATCTTAAAAAATCTACCGTTGTGGAGCTGAACAAAGAAAATCCCCAATCCATGTGCCTGTCGCACGTGTTTAGCTACGCCAATCAAATCGTTGACCCATATCCAAGCAGCAGCCGTGGCGATAGCTATCATCCGCTGAGGCAATTGCAAGTCAATTGCTTAATTGCGCTGCGAAAGGTTAATGGCGCAAAAACTTGGCAGCTCGGCTACATTAAAGATAACCGTCAAGGTTTTATCGATACGCCAACCGGTCAACCCACCAACAAGACCTACTTAGAAATTGAGGCACAAGTGCGAGTGCATTGTCAAAATGCCATTCCCTGTGGCGTGCGCTTTCAAAATGCGGGTGGCCGTCAGCCACATTTTGTTGCGGCATTTATTATCTCTAGCGATCCAAACAACGCTGATACCCAGCCCCGTTTGCTGATGGCACGCTTTGGCTACCAAGTGGCAGACAAGCTAGTGGTGCGTATTGAGAGCAAGGAAATTAACGTGCGTCTGACTGAGCTACTTGATATGACTGATGATATCGAAGAATACGCTTTTGTAAAAATTCCGTAAACTTAACCGCTAAGAAATGGCAACAAAATCTGCCATTTTAACTCTAACTCATTAAAAATAAAAGATTTTCATATCCTTGTAGCCGTTTTGAAAGATTAATCATATAATAAGAAATTGAATCTAATATTATAAATAATTTATCAAACAGTTCGCTTATAATAGCTTGCACATGGCTCTATAAACCAAGCGTTAATGGGCAAGCGTTTAATGGGATAGTGAATCGATGCAAAAACACAACCAACTCAATCTGTTAATCATTGATGATAACCAGCTGTATGCCGAGCAGTTGGTTGGGTTATTAGAAAAACATTATTATAGACAGGTTAATTTAGGATTTTTGGATGCCAAAGACGAGCTGATAAAGTTATTGCGCCAGTCTTGGGACATTATTTTGATGGGGAATGCGTATGATTTATCGTTTAAAGACGTCAAAGAGATTTTAAAAGCCCACGATGCTCACATCCCCGTCATCGCTCTGTTGTCTGATGATGCTACTCATTACCCAGAGGCATTAACTGCCAATGAGCAAGCCCAGACCCAGCTTGTTAGCGACCCTGATAAAACCCATAAGTTATTACCTTTATATACCTATTGGGGTGCAGCGGATGCTTTGCGCAAAAATAAGTTACTGCGCATGGCCATTCGTATCTGCCGTGAACACGAGCATCATAAACTAGGGCGCGAGCTTGAGCGGCTAAAAATGGTGTTGAGCGATGCCGAACAGCGTGCCAATATTCTTATCAAAAACTCCAAGAGTGCAGTGGCTTATATTGAAGATGGTTTACATATTTATGCCAATGAGCCCTATCTTGAAATGTTTGGGTTTAAAACGCTCGATGAACTGATGGGGGTGCCGGTCGTTGACTTGATTGCGAGCAATAATATCCAAGATTTCAAAACGTTTTTAAAAGACTTTGAAAAAGGCAACCGTACAAACGTCGAATTTGAATTTGAAAGTGTGAGAAAAGATAATACCACCTTCGCCGCTAAACTGCAGTTAGCGGCTGCTACCTATGACGGTCAGCCGTGCCTACAAGTCATTATCCAGCCCAATGAACAAGCCAATAGTGCTGAGCTTGCCAAAAAACTTGAGGCGATGGAACGCATTGACTCAATCACAGGGCTATTTAATCGTCATGGTTTTGAAAGACTGTTTAACCGACTGCGTGACGTGATTGTTGAGAACAACCTATCGGTGGGTTTGATGGCGCTACGCGTCGATAATATTGGTAAAATCCATGCCAGTGTGGGGATTGAAGGAATTGATGGGGTGGTGGTTGCCGTTGCCAATATTCTTGAGCAACATCTTACTGAGATTATTGGGGTAGAGCGGGTGAAAAATGGCTATTTGAGCCGTTTTAATGATAGCATGTTTATGCTGATTGTCCCTAATATGCGGCAACAAGATTTGACAGCATTGGGACAAAAATTGGTTGCCGATATTAATAGCACCATTATTGAAATTGGTCATCGTACGGTTAAAACCACAGTAACAATTGGTGCAACCTTAGTCAACGCCAGTGCACCTGATACCAATAGTATTATTAACCGTGTCATCCAAGCCGTCGGCATGGCAGCCAAAGCCAATAAAGACAGTAACGACGATAAAGATTTATTCTATCTATATGACCCAAGTAGTTTTGCCAGCAGTGATGACAGTGCGCTGTACGAATCGCTACGTGATGCCCTAGAACACAGCAAATTTAAATTATTATATCAGCCGATTTATGACGTTGAAAACGATGTCAGTAACATGTTTGAGGTGTTTTTACGCCTGCCCCTGGCAGATGGCAGCTTAATGGCACCTGATAAATTCTTAGAAGTGGCGACCCGACATCAGTTGATGGATAAAATCGACCGTTGGGTGTTAATTCAAGCCTGTAAAGATTTAAAACGTTACCGTCATGAGGTCGATGCCAGTACCCGATTATTAGTGCATTTAAGCCAGATATCACTAGCAGATGCCACCTTGCCAAGCTTTATGAGTCGATTGATGCAAGCGTTAGAGACCAGCGAGCAAGGGATATTGACCTTACAGTTTAATGAGACCATGGTAATGGATCATCTGGCGGTGGCAGCCAAACAAAGTAATGCGCTTAACCAAATAGGTTGTCACCTAGGTATCTATAACTTTGGCTCAGCAGTCAATGCGATGGAAGTATTAGAATTTGTCAAACCACAGCTGGTACGACTCGATCGCAGCTATATCAAAGATTTGAGCAACAATGACAATGTCAATACCGTGGCAACGGTGGTGCGCGAAATCACTGAGCGCGGCTCCAGTTGTTTGATGCCCTTTATTGAAGACCCTGCCGCCATGTCAGCGGCGTGGACAGTCGGTGCGCGTTATTTGCAAGGGGCATATTTGCAAAAAGCGAGTGACACCATGCACATCGAGAATGAAACCAGCTAAATCCAAGCGCTGAATTTATAAAGTAAAAACGAGTTAGCCAAAATGCACCAAACAATCATTCATAAATCAAACCGATTGCCTATGCTAGGATTGGGTCTTTGTATCGTCATTGCGACAGGTTGTCAACATCAGCCACCCGCCGAGCGCCCAGCGGTTACCTTGCCCGTTTATAGCCAAGGGGATGCCGATAACGGTAAAAAGCAATACGAAGAAGCCTGTCTAAAATGCCACAAGCTACAGCCAGGAAATAACGAGAAAGGCCCACAATTGCTGCGTATTTATGGGGCAAAATCCGCCTTGTTAACCGATTATCAATACACAGACGCACTGAAAAACAGCAATATGACGTGGACAGCGGAAAATTTGGATAAATATATCGCCGATCCAAAACAAACTATCGCAGGAACGCGTATGCGTTCTGACCCGATTGCTGATGCCAAAGTCCGCCAAGATATTATTGCTTATATTTCGACGCTTCGTTAAATTGCTTTGTGGCTATGCCTTATCCACAATGATTTCGCTAGGGCAGTGGCAGCCTATGCCTTTTAGTGATATTTTTAGTTAACATGATTGATAAACAACATTTAAACCTTTAAAGGATAGACCACATGGTGATGGGTAACTTAGACAATCAGCCGTTACAACAACGATTGCAAGCCATGTTAGTGAGTATTAATGAGATCGTGTTGGATAAACCTGAGGTAGTGAAGTTGGCGGTCGCTTGTTTGTTAGCCAACGGTCATTTACTGCTTCAAGATTTACCAGGAATGGGTAAAACCACGCTAGCGCACGCGATTGCCAACCATTTGGGGTTATCGTTTAATCGGGTACAATTTACCAGCGATATGCTACCTGCCGATATTTTAGGAATTTCGCTGTATAAAACCGATACTGGCACGTTTGAATTTAAGCCAGGTCCGATATTTTGTCAGTTGTTACTTGCCGATGAAATTAATCGCTCAAGCCCAAAAACCCAATCTGCCCTGTTAGAGGCGATGGAAGAGCGGCAAGTGTCGCAAGATGGGGTAACACGAAAACTCCCTGAACCTTTTTTTGTGATTGCTACCCAAAACCCGACGCAGCAATCGGGTGTGTTTATTTTACCTGAGTCACAGCTCGATCGGTTTTTGATGTGTTTATCGCTGGGTTATCCCTCAGTTAATGCAGAGCGAGAGTTGCTACTGGGTAAAGATAGACGTCAAATGCTGAGTCAAATTACCCCGATGTTAGATACCCAGTCATTGCAGCAGGCACAAGCGCAAGCCAAAGATATATATATCGCAGATGTTGTGATTGACTACTTACAGCGATTGGTAGCAAAAACGCGTGAGAGCCGAGACTATCATGGTCTATCTACCCGTGGTGTCCTAGCGCTCAAGCAAGCGGCACAAGCCTTTGCTTATTTGGGTGGCTACAATGAAGTGACGCCAGAAGATATCCAAGCGGTATTTGCTGCCGTCGTCGATCATCGCTTGGGGCAAGCTTTTATACCATTTAATCATTTGGGCGGTGAGCAGCCGCAATCGATTGCGACCCAGTTGTTACGCCAAGTGCCGGTACTGGTGTAAACCATGATGTATCATGATGTATAAAGTATTTTAGCGTTAAAAACTTTCTCATTGCTGTATTTTTATTATCCGATTAAATTATCCCAATTAAGAGCCCGCGCCTATCATGTTTGCCATTCGCCAGCGACTTGAAAACTACTTGCAAACATGGTTTAAGCGTCGAGCGCCGATTAGCCGCGACATCACCCTCAACCTGCGCAACGTATATATTTTTTTGAGTAAAGAAGGATTGCTGTACGCTTTTTTACTCATCATTACCTTTGTCGCAGGGATTAATTATGCCAATAATTTGGTATTGGGTTTGTGCTTTTTGCTAGGTAGTCTACTCGTGGTGACCATCCATTATACCTTTGCCCACTTGGCAGGGTTACAAATCAAACTGGTGGATATCAGCGATACACAAGTGGGTGGCAAGGTGCAAGTGCGATTGCAAATTAGTAGTGAGTCAAGGCAGCCGCATCGGCAAATTCGGTTAAGTTTTGCCAACAATGCCTTCGATTTTAAACAGCCGATACATCGCAAACCCAATGCACAGTCCGCACCAAATGGTTGGCTGTTGGTCAGTCAAATACAAGCGCCGCAACAGGTGAGCTTATGGTTAACAGCCGACAAACGCGGCAAATTTGTGTTACCCAGACTCACGGTGACTACCGTATATCCCTTAGGGATTTTGCAAGCTTGGTCGTATGTGTTTTTTGAAGGACACGCGTGGGTGTATCCTGCGCCACTGAGCTATGAGATGAAAGCCAGTCAGTTTGTGCCATCCGATGATGAGCAAACCGCTGCCTTACACACCCAAGCAGGGCAGGAAGATTTTGACCAGTTGGATAATTATGTCCCAGGGGAATCATTGGCGCGTATTTCGTGGGCGCATGTCGCGCGCGGGCAAGGACTCATGTCAAAACGTTTTGTGGAGAGTGTGGGGCAGCAGCAATTACTTGATTACTATCAAATGCCTGCGGTAACGCATGAAGAAAAACTCAGCCAGCTGCGCTACGGGGTGGAGAGTTTGAGCCAGAGCCAAATCGCTTTTCAATTGCGACTGCCTGATGGTGAAGGCGCAATAGGTGAAGGACAAGCATTTCGTCAGCAATGTTTGCTAAGATTGGCAAAAACGCCATGAGTCGCCCTAACGCAAATCGTCCTAGCTTAACCTTATCTCAGCGCCTAAACCAAATCTCGGCGACTCAGTGGATATTGCTGTCTCAACTGTTGATTGTGGCTTTTCACGTCAAAAATTTACCCATTTGGCTATCGGTGTATGCCTTTTTTATTATCATCTTTCAATTGCAACCCCTGCGACGTTGGTTGCCTAACGCTTTGTATCGTCCGCGCTCATTACAGTTGATACAGTACACAGGATTCATTGCAAGTTTGGTGGGGCTGTATTTGACCTATCGTACCGCCTTTGGATTGGATATCGGTATCGCGTTTTTGCTATTGTGTGCCGTCAGTAAGCTACTTGAATTGCATACCAGGCGTGATGGCTATGTGGTGCTGAGTTTATCACTGTTTGTATTGGCAGGGCTGCTCTTAATCAACCAAGATTTGATGACAACGCTACAAGTGGCGATTGGCACGATGGTCGTGCTGTTTGCCATGATTGCGCAAAATGATGATGGTACAGGACGCTACCGCACGCTTGGCTTGTTGGTCGGTCAAGCCATTCCTTTGACCATTATTCTGTTTTTATTTTTCCCTCGATTGCCGCCGCTATGGTCGGTGCATTTGAGCGGCGCGCAAGCAAAGACGGGCATGTCAGATAGTATGTCACCGGGCGATTTTGCCAACCTCAGTCAATCGACTGAATTGGCGTTTCGGGTGGAATTTGGCAATCAGCAGCCAAGCCAACAAAATTTATATTGGCGCGGTTTGGTATTTTCTGATTTTGATGGCACCACCTGGCGAGCCAATCCTAGCACCTCGCTTTGGACGCCCGATCAGCCGTTTGCTGATTGGTTGTTGCCGACGTTGAAGCTCAGTAAACGCTTTACCTTAGCCGTTATCCCTGACTATCGGGTGATTTTGGAGCAGACGGGACAAAATTGGTTGTTTGGGCTTGATTATCCGATAACCAACCAACAAGGCATTGGGCTGACGTCGGATTTTACCCTGCGGTATTGGGACACTGTCAATCAGCGGTTTACTTATCAAGTGCATTGGTTAGATGATGCGCCTATCAATTTAGCCTTATCTACTCAGCAACGTCAGGTCAATTTGGCATTGCCAGCAGGCGGTAATCCGCAAAGTCGCCAATTTGCCCAGCGACTCTATCACCAAGCAGGCGATGACCCGATTGCTTATACCAACGCCATCGCCCAGTGGATGCGTAGCCAGCAGTTTCGCTACACCTTATCACCCCCTGCCTTGGGTAGTAATCGCATCGATGATTTTTTATTTGCTACCCGTGCAGGGTTTTGTGAGCATTATGCGTCAAGTTTTACTTACCTCATGCGAGCGGCAGGTGTGCCGGCTCGGGTGGTAGCCGGGTATCAAGGTGGGCGGTTAGGGCGTGATGGCAAAAGCTGGGAAGTACGGCAAATGGATGCCCATGCATGGAGCGAGATTTGGGTGCAAGGGCGCGGCTGGGTGCGTGTAGATCCTACGGGCTTTGTCGCACCCAATCGGGTCGAGCAGGGTATGGACACTGTCACCCAAGACGCTGGCGCAAAAATGTTTGGTGAGGGCGTGGCAGGGCAAATTAGCTATCAGCAGTTTCAAATGCTGCAGCAAGCGCGCCGCTTGTTTGACCAAGCTAGCTACTATTGGCAACGCGATGTGGTCGGCTATGACCAAGACCGCCAGCGGTCATCGCTGTTTAAATGGCTCAATATCCAATCTGTCTATCAGCAAGTGATGGTGATGTTTGTCACCCTTGTGAGCGTCCTTGCGTTATTGGGATTGTGGCTGTGGTGGCGCCGCCGCCGGGTGTGGGATAAGCATGATTGGATTATGGTACAGTTATCCAATCGCTTGGCAAAAAAAGACAAAACGCTTGCAAGGCAGGATAGTGAAGGGGTGTTGGCTTGGCTTACTCGACTTGAGCCAAAAGTCACCGATAAGGCAGCCCTTCAAGCACTTGCCGCGCTATATCGACAAATCCGCTATCAGCAGCCTACGGATAACAAACAGTCCATGCGGCAATTAGACAATTTGGCGAAAACCATCGCGCTAAAAAAACATTAATATTCAATATTTGCTCGTTGTCACCATTGATTATGCGATTGAGCAATAATTTATGCGATATTGTCTATAAAATAGGGAGCGAGAAAAAATCGTTACCCCCTTTTTATAGTTAAAGATAAGATTCGATTATCACCCGTTTTTTATCATGTGCTTCATTGATAACGTTTTGTAAATCTTTAATTTGATTTTCAAAAATGATAACTTGCTCAACGACTGCATTTTGAATATCTATACTAGGGAAAGATAGCGTTAAGTTTTTAATGCGTTCAATTGAAGCTCGATGACTTCTTGAGAATCGCTCTCTTTGACCTGCTTGATAAAGTAGCCATGTTAAAAATTTTGGGTTGATTTCATCGGTTTTAGTTCGAATATAGCCACAATGGTCAGTGGGGTAAAATTTGTATTTTTTAGGTAAGTAGTTAGTCATCCAATCGCCATCAATACCCCATAATACGGAAGGTAATTCAAAGTTGTCAATTAAGCTATCATTGATGTAACCAAAGATATCGAAAACATTGGCACTATAGACAGGCAGATAGCCGTCTTTTGCTTGCTCTTCAATTTGGCTAGCAAGAACTCGTTTGCCGATTCCTATTTCAAAGTCTTCATTATTGCTCAGTCGTTTTGCTGTGCTTGTATTATTAAGGCTGTTAGTAAATAGTTGGTTAATTTGTTGATTCGCTTGGTCAATGGCTTGTCGGGCTTTATTAACTTCATCATCTATTAGTTGGCACTCATCAATGATTTTTTGTTGGATATCAATTGGTGGTAAAGGAATTTTGAAGTTTTTAATCGTATCTTGGGAAAGATTTAATCTAGCCGTTCCCATTCTTACACTAAGTAAATTATCTAACTGAGTTGCAAGATAATGGTAAAGGTATTTTGGCAAACAATTCTCTTTAGGAATCATACCGCAAACTGCTTGATTGCTACTTGCTTCAAAACCTAGAAGTCCGACTTGCCCCGCCGTTGCACCATACATAGCTAAAAGAACAGTATCTTTTGGAAAAATTTTTGCTGATGAGTTCTCTAATCCAAGCTCGGTAATATAATTCTCAGTGCTAGTTATTAAACCTTGTCGAACTTCACCGCTATTTATCCAAGGTATTGTACCTTTATAATAAAAAGCCTCATTATCAGATTTAGGTGTGCCACCTGACGATGTCTCTGCAATATCAGAAATTCTAACAATTTGCCATTTTGTATCAATATTAAAATTAGTTTTTGGCGTTAAACTTAAAGCTTTATTAAAATCTACAATCGAAAAATCAAGCATATCAATCAATCTTACCTGCGTGACAAAATCTTTCAAAGATTCTGGAATTTCCACAGGGTTTTTGAGAAAATTCTCACGAATCAAGTAATTGATTTTTTCAGGATTATCATTATTTTTTGGGTCATATAAGGGCGTATTAATCGAATTTAAACTAAACATATTCTGCAAAATTCGACTATCTTCATCTTCAACCTCGCTTGCATTTTCTTCATCTACTGTTTCTAATACAGGCAAATCTATGACACCGCCAAGATACTTAATCCCCTCATTACCCTTGGCACTACTCCATTCATAACCCAAAAACTTTTTCATCTCTTTATTCGTGTTTGGGCTTTTGACAATCAAAACAGGTTGCGGATTGGTGCTAGCCAACACAAAATAATACAATTTATCTTTTTCAACTTTTTGCAAATAATTGACAAACCGTTTTAATAATTCATATTTTTTTTCAGTTTCGGATTTTTGCTTAAATAGTTTTGATTTTTTTAGATTTTTAATTTCTGTCGATTTATCAAATGCAGATTGATAAGCAGTGAAGTATTCTGTTGTGAGCAAATCATCATTGGGCTGACCTTGTAATAGCGTATTATAGTCCTCGAAATTCAAATCCAAATGTTCACAATACTCACGAATAAAATGCTCATCAGCATAGATAGTTGAGTTTTGTGGATTTTCAAACGGATTAAACCAATCATTCACTCGCTGACGATAATGATTGGCTTGAGTTGGGTCTGCCACCATTTTACGGCGTAAAAATAGTGTGACTGTATTAGTCCCAGTTTTACCAAATGTACCTGAGCCAAACTCTGCAATCGCCACGATATCAAAATTTTCTAATAGAATCTCACGGGTAGCGACATACACGTTTTTACTTTGGCTAGTACTATTGGCTTTGCCTTTTGATAAAATAGATGAGGGGACAATGATACCCGCAACCCCATCTGTTTTGAGTAGTTGTTCTGCACGTTCGATAAAAAAAGTTTCTATAGCGTTATTAACGTCAAAGCTTTTTTCTTCAATGCTATTAATTAAACGGTATTGCCTACGGTCCGTGGGTGATAATGTATCTAAAAATCCTTTTACGCTGTAGGGTGGATTGGCAACGAGAATATGATAAGTATGATGTTTGATATCATCATTTTTTGCCAAAGCATCTGCATAAACAATTTGAATATCATCTTGCCCATACATAAATGCTGATACTTTTGCCACTTTTGAAAGTCGATATTCTTTTTCGATACCGACGGTTTGAGCATAAAATTCGCTAGGCATATGTTCGCTCTTTGTTTGCTCAAGTAACTGTTTAACTTCGGTTGCGTATTCATTAAGAAAATGTCCAGCACCACACGCATAATCAATGGCTTTGGGGATATCATCGCTGTTATGAATGACATCAGCTAAAGGCAAAGACTTGAGGATAAATTTCACAATTGGCATGGGTGTGAAAAATTGCCCCTCAGATTGTTTGACACCTTGGTCTAAAAAGCCCTCAAACATATCGCCTAAAAACTGATTTTCTTGCTCGGTGGTTAGGCGAATATCTTGTAGCATTTGTACCATTTTTAACAAGACAGCTGAGTTTTGTTGAAACAGTTTTTGGTTATGAACGTCGATAAAGGCAAAGTCATTATTGGTAAAAAATTTAAGCTTACGGAACATTTCTCGAATGGCTTTTTGTGTTTCGTTCGGATCGTTTTTATAAAATCGAAAAGCTTGCTCGACGTCCGTATCTTTGATATAGGTGACTTCTTCGCCTAAAAATTGAAGCATCCCGATTTGGTACAAAGCTTGTAAGCGGTCTTGCAAATCAAAAGGATTGTCATAACTAATCCCTTTCCAATAAAAATGTAATTTATCTGGGTTATTTTTTTCATCAACAATTTTACATAAAAATAAATTTACCAATTTATCAAAAGCATTTTCTCGCCCCGATACGTTGTGTTGACGTAGAATAGTTGCAAACTGATGATATTTGCCCTGAATATCTTGACTTGAGACTACTGCTAAATCTTGCAAATTATATTCAGTTTTGCCAATTTGATAAGCTTGCAAACCTGCTTCAAATAAGCCCTTAGTGGCAAAATCCTGTTGATAAGTTTGTTTCCAAGCTTGATAAATCATTTCAACGGTACGGGTTTTGGCTTCCCTAAATGTCAAAATTGACGCATCACTATCCTGCTCAAGCGTTGCCACCAATTCATCATTGTCTTTTAGAGAAATTAGATAATATTTAGCTTGAACATTACTATCAACTAAGTCTGAGGCGTATAAGCTGACAAATTGGGTTGTACCTTCTTGCTGAACGTAGCTCAATAACTGCCCGCCATCTTGCAAGGTTTTTGCCCATGCTTTATTAAATTCTGTTCCCGCCGTTTTGCATTCAATGATTAACAAAGCATTGTTGCTGTTATCTTTTACCAAAATATCAGCTCTGCCACCACTTGCCCCATGACCCAATTGCCATCTTGGCTCAAGTTCTATGTGCTCAGGTTTATACCCTTGATTGAGCAAACGATGCACACATTCAAAAACAACGAAATTCTCTTTTTGTGAAAAGTTGCAAGTTTGCCTTTCGTTAATCGTCATACCCTTATCTTCAGGGTAAATAAGGGTATTGTTATTGAAGTCTGCAGTTAAAAAAACTTGATTGTTAAAAGACTTAGTAAAAATATTATTTGTTTCAGTAAATCCTAGATAAATTAGGACTTGTTTAAAATTATCAGGGTCAATCATAAAGCTCACTCTTTAACTTATAAATTCGGATTTAGCCACTTTTCTGCTGTAGCTTTATCCCAGCCTTTACGCGCTGCATAATCTTCAAGCTGGTCTTGACTGATTTTACCGACATTAAAATAATCACTCTCTGGGTGGCTATAATAAAACCCACTCACGCTAGACGCAGGGTACATGGCATAGCTTTCTGTCAAATACGTCCCAATGGCATTGGTGGTATCAAGCCAGTCAAACAGCTTGCCTTTTTCGGTGTGGTCAGGGCAGGCAGGATAACCCGGCGCAGGGCGAATGCCGACATATTTTTCTTTGATGAGTTCATCATTGGTTAGGCTTTCATTCGCTTGATAGCCCCAATACTGTTTACGAATCAACTCATGCAAATGCTCAGCAAATGCTTCAGCAAAGCGGTCGCAAAGCGCCTGTACCATGATGGCACTATAATCATCACCTTTGGCTTTATAGTCATTGGCAAGTGCTTCTGCGCCAAACAATGACACGGTAAAACCACCGAGATAATCGGTTTTTTCAGGACTGATAAAATCCGCTAGGCTGTAATTAGGTTTACCACTGGCTTTATCAGACTGCTGGCGTAAATGCTCAAAGGTATGCGTGACATTGCCTTGGTCGTCTAGTACCTGCACCGTGTCTGAGCTTGGGCGTTGGGCAGGGCTTAGTCTAAACACCGCTTTAGCTGTGACCAATTTTTCCTTGATTAATTTGTCAATCATGGCTTGGGCATTGGCAAATAAGTCTTTGGCTTCCTCCCCGACGATGCTATCATCAAAGATTTTGGGATATTTACCGACCAATCCCCAAGAGATAAAGAAAGGTGTCCAGTCGATATAAGGCAATAAATTTTGTAACGGATAATCGTCCAAAATAACTTGTCCTAATTGGTTGGGCTTAGGGGGCGTGTAGTTCGCCCAGTCGTATTGGAAACCTTGTTCAATCGATTCCGCATATGATAGCTTCGCCGCTTTGGGTTGGCGATTGGCAAGACGTTCACGGACTTCGCCATACTCTTGACGCAGCTCACTGATAAAATCGACGCGTTTTTCTTTGGATAGTAAAGTCGTCGCTACGCCCACTGCGCGGCTGGCATCGGCAACATAGACAACCGCATCGTTTTGATAGTTGGGCTCGATTTTTACCGCGGTATGGGCTTTTGAAGTCGTTGCACCGCCAATCAGTAAGGGTAGATTAAAGCCTTGCTCCTGCATTTGTTTGGCGACGTACACCATTTCATCAAGGCTTGGGGTAATCAAGCCTGACAAGCCGATGATATCGACGTTTTCATCTTTGGCGACTTGTAGGATTTTTTCACAAGGCACCATCACGCCTAAGTCGATGATGTCATAGCCATTACAGCCAAGCACTACGCCAACGATGTTTTTGCCGATGTCATGCACATCGCCTTTCACCGTTGCCATGAGTACTTTGCCTTTGGTTTCGCCTGCAACTTTTTCTTTTTCGATATACGGATTAAGCCATGCCACCGCTTGCTTCATCACACGGGCGGATTTTACCACTTGCGGTAGGAACATTTTGCCTGCCCCAAACAAGTCACCGACCACGTTCATACCGTCCATCAAAGGTCCTTCGATGACGTCTAAGGGACGCGAGAATTTTAGCCGTGCTTCTTCAGTGTCTTCATTGATATAAGTGGTTACCCCTTTAACTAACGCATGTTCAATGCGTTTTTCGACGGGCAATTCACGCCATGACAAATCGACGGTGCTGTCTTTTTTCTTACCGCTCAAATAGTTTTCTGCCACTTGCATCAAATGGTCGGTGGCGTCTTGACCTGACTCGCCTTGGTTGCGGTTCAAAATCACGTCTTCAATAGCATTTCTAGCGTCTGGCTCGATATCGTCATACAGCTCTAGCATGGCGGGGTTGACAATCCCCATGGTCATGCCGTTTTTGATAGCGTGGTACAAGAACACGGCGTGAATGGCTTCACGAATGGGATTGCCACGAAATGAGAACGACACATTGGACACACCACCTGATACCATGGCGTTGGGCAAATTATCGGTAATCCATCGGGTGGCATTGATAAAGTCTAAGCCGTAATTGTTATGCTCTTCAATCCCCGTGGCGACGGCAAAAATATTGGGGTCAAAGATGATATCTTCACTCGGAAAACCGATTTCATCAACCAAAATATCGTATGAGCGTTTGCAGATTTCGATTTTACGCTCAAAACTGTCCGCCTGTCCGTCTTCATCGAACGCCATGACGATAATCGCCGCCCCATAACGCTGACATAGCTTGGCTTTTTCCACAAACTCTGTCTTGCCTTCTTTTAACGAGATCGAATTGACCACAGATTTGCCTTGCGTGCATTTAAGACCCGCTTCGATGATGTCCCATTTTGACGAATCAATCATCAGCGGTACACGGCTGATATCTGGCTCACTGGCGACCAAATTGACAAAGTGAATCATCGCCGCCTTGCTATCTAGCATGGCTTCATCCATGTTGATATCAACGACTTGGGCGCCGCCTTCGACTTGGTCACGAGCCACGTCCAGCGCTTCGGTGTATTCTTCGTTTTTGATGAGACGCAAAAATTTCTTTGAACCTGTGACATTGGTACGTTCACCGACATTGACAAACAGGCTGTCACGGGTGATGTTGAATGCTTCGAGTCCCGACAACCGGCAAGCTGGCTTGTAGTCTGGCAGCTGGCGTGGGGCAAAGGGTGACGTCATCTCGACAATTTTGGCGATATGTTTGGGGGTGGTACCACAGCAACCGCCCACGATATTGACCAAGCCAGATTTGGCATAGTCGGCAACCATGGTGGCAGTTTGTTCAGGGGTTTCGTCATATTCGCCAAACTCGTTGGGCAAGCCTGCATTGGGGTGAGCGGACACAAAAGTTTCGCACACATCCGACAAGGTTTTGATATGCGGCTTTAGCGCATCTGCGCCCAGCGCACAGTTAAACCCAATCGAAATCGGCTTGGCGTGGCGGATTGAATTATAAAATGCTTCGGCAGTTTGCCCCGACAGCGTACGTCCCGACGCATCGGTAATGGTGCCCGAAATCATAATCGGCAATTCAAACCCAATGGTCTCGAACACGCCCGTCACCGCAAAAATCGCTGCTTTGGCGTTTAGGGTATCGAACACGGTTTCTATCAAGATAATGTCCGCACCGCCTTCAATCAAAGCGTAAGTCGCCTCAGTGTAGTTATCAACCAGTTCATCGAAGGTGACGTTACGAAAGGCGGGGTCATTGACATCGGGTGAAATCGAGCAAGTGCGAGAGGTGGGACCAATCACGCCTGCCACAAACCGAGGTTTTTCTGGGTTTATCGCAGTGACTTCATCACACACTTGACGGGCGAGGGCGGCGGCGGATTTGTTAATCTCATAAACGAGATTTTCCATGCCGTAGTCTGCCATCGAAATTTGCGTGCCATTAAAACTGTTGGTTTCAATGATATCTGCGCCTGCCTCAAGATACGAGCGGTGAATATCACGGATGATATGCGGCTGGGTCAGTACCAATAAGTCATTGTTGCCTTTGACGTCACGTCCAAAATTGGCAAATCGCTCACCACGGTAGTCTGCCTCGATGAGTTTATAGTTTTGGATTTCTGTCCCCATCGCCCCGTCAAGGAACAAAATCCGCTGTTTTAACAGGTCAGCTAAACGCGCTTTATTGGTCGCTTGTATGGCTTTGAACGGAAAGCTGGCAGGGGGTGTAAGTTGAAAATTGGTTGGGTCGTGGGGTTTGTGACTGGTAGGTGCGTTACTGGTGCTGATACTCATCGAAAGGCTTGTCCTGATTCAAATTGTCATAGGTATCTGTTAATAAGTCGATTATAACATTTTGTCGCCGCTCAATCGTTAGATTTGTGGAATAACCTGTTGAATGAAAATTTTAGCTAAAACCTAATTTGTGTATAAAAGCATGAGGCAGAGAGAATGAAAATAGCGTTAATCTTTAATATGTAGATTAACGGCTATTCTCATATACACTTTGCTATAATATATATTTTAAATACATGTTAAAACGATGGTTGCCCTAATAAGTGAGCATAGCCATGCAACAAATCAGATTACCTAACAAACCCCCTTATTCTCCCCATCCTGTACTCAATTTAGGCTTTCGCATTTTCTTTTTAGGTGCAGCAGTGTTTGCGATTTTGACGATGCTGAAATGGGCATACATAACGTTTGCCACACGGTTTGAGTTTGATGGTACGCATCAGATGATGCCGTTTTACTGGCACGGTCATGAGATGTTGTATGGTTACGCACTGGCAGTGATTGCAGGGTTTTTGTTGACCGCCGTGAAAGCTTGGACTCAGCAGTCTATGCCTTACGGTTATAAGTTGTTGGTAATTTTTGTACCTTGGGCGTTGGCTCGAGTGTTATTTTTGGCCAACGGCATCAATATCAACACCGGCACGCTGATAGCGGCTGCGAGTGATATCATATTTTGGTTATTAACCGCCTCTTTTGTTATCTTACCGATTTATCGCGTTCGGCAAAAACGTCAAATCGGTATCGTGGCTAAGTTGCTTTTATTATTCATCGGACAGGTTTGGTTTTATGTTGCGCTATTTACCCAAAACAATAATGGCATGCATATGACCCTGTTATTTGGGTTGTATTTGATTGTTGGCGTGGTGCTTACCATCGGTAGACGCGTGATGCCAATGTTTATTGAGCGTGGGATAGCTACGGGTGGGGAAGTACGACAGAAAGTTAAAAATTCTGATTTGCTGGATCGGCTCAGTCTGTTAGGATTTTTTGCCTTTATGCTGAGTGATGTGTTTCTAACGGGCTATCGTTGGGCAGTGTGTGCCAGCGGTACGGCAGCGCTAGTCATTGCGATCAGCAATTTAATACGACTTAAAAACTGGTATTTGCCAGAAATTTGGTCAAAACCACTACTGTGGTCACTTTGGCTAAGCTTTTTTGGTATGGTGATTGGGTTTTTCCTATTTGTATTAGTCCCTTTTGGTATCATCAATCACAGCTTAGCGCTGCATGCCGTTGTGATATCAGGTATTGGGCTAATGACACTGGCAATGATGTCGCGGGTGTCTTTGGGTCATACCGGACGTAATATCCATCAGCCGCCCAAAACCGTTACTGTCATTTTTATTAGCATGACGATGGCTTGGTTGGCGAGGGCGGTATTGGGTTGGATACTGCCTGATTATTACTTTGCTACGCTGGCAATGGCTCAAGCGTTTTGGATTGTCGCCTTCTTGGTATTTGTAGCGAGTTATGCGCCTATCTTAACTTTGCCAAGAACAGATAAATTATTTGGTTAGTTTATTTAACGGTAAACTGCTCATCAGCTATGGCAACTTTGGGTGGCTCGATATAAGGTAACACAGCGCCACGGCAACTTTCTCTACTATTTTTAGTCGCAGCAAGCAGCTTTAAGCGCGCCAAATACTGGGCTTTTAACGCATTAAAGCTTTGTTTATCCACACCCGATGTATTTAAGGCGGTTAATTCAGCCGTAGCTACCCAGCGGTCAACAGTATTATAGTGCTCGCGAGAATGGCGCCAACCAAACTCACAAAATTCTGCTTCTGCCCAAATAAGTTTGACTTCACTATCGGCTACTGTTTTGACGAGCGGGGTAAACGCAGGCGTTTGTTTAATGGTCAACAGACTTGCCCAAAGATCGGGACGCTGTAAACCTGATGTAGGCGGAATGTCTGCTGTCAAAGGCAGTTTGTCAACTTGGTTGGTTTTTAACGCCTCAACAATACTTAATGCTTCAGCCAGCGCAGATAAGCTGATGTTTTTAACCTTTTGTATCATCATACCTTCATAATTTTGTCATATTATCAGCATTTTTAATGCTCATTAGAGAACGTCAATATGCCAAATAATCAGCCCACTGCACATAGCAACCTCACTATCAGCGATCATATTACCGATATGCTTGATGACTTACCCCAATCACATTTTTTAAATGATGAAACCCTCAAAAACAATGATAGACTGCGTCAACAAATGCATGACGACTTGATTGACAGCTATGATGAAGAGATTGAGTCCGAAATGGACGACTACATCCAAGATTTACGGTATGACGGGCAGCCGTTAACCGACAGCCAAAAAATCGCTCGCCATATTTATTTTAATGAATTGATTCGTCTGCAAAAAGAATTGATCAAATTGCAAGATTGGGTAGTGGCAACGGGTGAGCGCATCGTTGTCATCTTTGAAGGTCGCGACTCAGCGGGTAAAGGCGGTGCTATCAAACGTATCACCCAACGGCTCAATCCGCGTGTCTGCCGTGTGGCCGCCCTGCCTGCACCCAATGACCGAGAAAAAACCCAATGGTATTTTCAGCGCTATGTCGCGCACCTGCCAGCGGCGGGCGAGATTGTGTTATTTGACCGCAGTTGGTACAACCGTGCAGGGGTTGAGCGAGTGATGGGATTTTGTACTGACGCGCAATACGAAGAGTTTTTTGAGTCAGTGCCAGAATTTGAGCGTATGTTGGTGCGCTCGGGGATTCGCTTAATCAAATATTGGTTTTCTATTTCAGATGACGAGCAAGAATCACGCTTTATGAGCCGTATTTATGACCCGCTCAAACAGTGGAAACTCTCGCCGATGGATTTAGAATCGCGTCGCCGCTGGGAGGATTATACCAAAGCCAAGGAAGTGATGTTTGAACGCACCCATATTCCAGAAGCTCGTTGGTGGGTGGTTGAGGGGGATGATAAGAAAAAAGCGCGGCTAAACTGCATCAACCATCTGCTCTCACAAATTCCCTACCAAGAAATACAACGGGATGAAGTGGTATTGCCAGAACGCGAGCATCACGACAATTACCAACGTGAGCCTATCGCTGAAGATATGTATGTGCCCAACGTGTACTAATTTTTTTAGTTTACTCCCACAAAAAGGATACGCTATGTATCCTTTTTTAAATGCCCCCT
Organism: Moraxella sp. CTOTU47579; assembly: GCF_032004885.1. NCBI lineage: Bacteria > Pseudomonadati > Pseudomonadota > Gammaproteobacteria > Moraxellales > Moraxellaceae > Moraxella > Moraxella sp. CTOTU47579. The sequence continues at coordinate 44,366 of NZ_DALZOJ010000008.1, read as the reverse complement.
GTTGTTGGTAAAGTAAGCTTCAGCAGTGGGCAAGTCAGCGCTTAAAGAGACTGACTTGAAAACCGCAAATCTGCCCATCGTGTTCTAGGTTCTGTAGGGTAATTTGCAAACCATGCAGCTCAGCGATACGGCGCACAATCGACAGACCCAAGCCACTACCAATCTCAGCTTGACCTGCGGGACGAAAAAACCGCTCTGATAGCCGAGCAAGGTCGATAGGTGCAACCCCGTTGCCATTGTCGATGACTGAAATCACCTCGCTATCTAACACTAACCGAATCGTGGTATGGTCAGGGCTATAGCGAATGGCATTGTCCAATAGGTTACGCAGCAAAATGCCGATTAACGTGGCGTTACCTGTCAAAGGCAAAATAGCTTTGGCATCCACTAACACATCACGGCGTAATTGGCTGTTTTTTTCGCGGGCACGACGGTTGACTTCTGAGAGGATATCATTGGATAGGGCTATCCAATCAATCGGTGCAAAGGTCTGCGGGTCGAGCCCTTGCTGTGGCGCCAGTTTTGCCAAAATCAGCAATTGTTCGACCAGTCGATTGGCGCGCTCATTACTATGACTGATTTGTCGGCAGTGACTCAGGAGGGCATCGGTTTGACTATCGGTTAAATTGGCTTGCAAAATGGTTTGTTGTAGTACATCGGTCTGTAGTTTGATGGCAGTGAGCGGGCTGCGTAATTCATGAGAGGCATCTGCGGTAAAGCGTTTTTCACGCTCAAGGGTATCCGCGACTTTATCAAATAACTCATTAAGCGCGTTTAGCAAGGGTTGAATTTCTAATGGTGTATCGACCGATAATGGGGTTTTATCTTCAGGGCTGCGAGTGCTCAACAAGTCACTAATCCGTTTAAGTGGAACAAACCCTCGTCGCACTGACAGCCATGTCAGCATAATCAATAGCAGCACCCCAATCAGCGAGGGAACGAGTTGAATGGTTAATGATTTATAGATAATCTCTTGACGCGAATTAAGGTTTTGCCCGATAGCGATGAGATGGTTGGTAGCGTCGTCATGCGCATAAAACAGGCGCCACGAGTGACTAAAGGGATTGAGCTCTTGATAGGCACTGTTGTTTTCCAAAAACCCATGTTGTTTGGGCAAAAATGTAAAATGCTGACCGTCTTTATCAGCCATCAGTAATTTACCGTTTTGATCCCAAATCGCAAAGCCCATATAGTCTTCTTCGGCATCCCCTAAATCGCCTGATAGCAAGCCATTTTCAAGATTTAAAATTTTAGGCTCATTGGCAGGGTTGGTGAGATGAAGCTTAACGTCTTGAGAAATACCAATCAGATAGCGGGCTAATTGGGTGATTTGGGTGTCATTGATTTCGTTGATTTCGTGCGAAAGCCGCCATACCGATATGAGGGTAATCGATAGCCAAATAATCGGTAGTCCGATGAGCAGGGAATTGAGTAGCTGCCTTTGGATACTATAAGCTTTTTGGGTGGTAGGGGTCATAATGGTAACAGCTTAAAGCAGGATATCGGGGGAATCATTCAGGGCGCTGCAAGGCAGGATTGAGATAATAGCCAATACCACGCCGAGTGAGGATAAAATCATTGCCGAGTTTTTTTCGCAGGTTATGAATATGTACCTCAATCGCATTGCTTTCAATATCTTGCTGCCAACCGTATAGCTTATCCTCAAGGCTGGCACGGCTATGTACCAAATTGGGATAGCTGATAAACTGCTCAAGGACAGTGATTTCTTTGGCAGTCAAATCCACCCATTTGCCTTGATAAAAAACTTGCTGCTGCTGTGGCAAATAGCTGACATCCCCATAACGGATTTCGGTTTGACTGCGCCCTTGGCTACGGCGAATCAAAGCCTGCAAACGGGCAACCACTTCATCTAAAGCAAAGGGTTTGACCAAATAATCGTCTGCGCCAGCATTGAGACCTGCCACGCGGTTGGCAATGGCATCACGCGCCGTAATAATCAAGACAGGCGTGTCAATCTTTTGCTGTCGCCAATTGGCTAAAATGGTCATTCCATCACCACGTGGCAAGGTCAAATCCAATAACACGGCATCAAACACCCCTTCATGAATGGCCATTTCACCGAGTTTGGCATCAGCAAACCAATCCACCATCATGTTTTGTTGGCTCAAGCCTTTGACAATGCCATCGGCAATGGTGGCATCATCTTCAATCAGTAAAATTCGGGTCATGAGAGTCTTCCGTAGGTTTTATCTTATTTTTTAGCAAAGGTATTTATTGAACGGTTTTTTCACCCGTTATCATCGATTTTACCAAGTTTTGCTGTTGTAGTCTTCCCATTATAATCGCGGCTGCCACGTGTAAAGGGACTAGTACCCAAAGACTATTGGCTAAAAATTCGTGAATCGCTTGGATGCTATCTTCTCCCCAAAATTGGTCGGTGGTTTGCAGATAGCCTGTGACCCCCAGCGCGATAATAACGGCCCACAGCGCAAACATCATCAGCGCACCCAACGGATTGTGACCCAGATGATCTTGAAATTTATGCTGCTTGATGTCGGTCATATGCTCGCGAATGCGGGTTGGGGTAGGGAAAAAATTACTAAATCTGGCGTATTGGCTACCCACCAATCCCCAAATCAAACGAGACACTACCAGCGCCACGACGACATAACCTATGTACTCATGCACATCACTACCACCTTCAGTGACGATAAGGTTGGCAAAAATACCCGCAGCGACTGCCCAATGAGTGATGCGCACCCAAATATCCCAGACTTTGATGGTTTGTGCAGATTGTGGTTGTGGTAACATTGTTATTTTCCATTGTCTAAAATATCAACACGGCTAAGTTAGCCGTGTGAAGGCATAACATTGGCAAACCTACCTCAAATTGCGTTGGTTGGACGGTTTGCTTATCCTATCATTAGTCGATTTCTGATTTAACGATTTTGCCGTCTTTGGTATCGAAGTACATTTCGACTTTTTTTCCACCTTTGCTTTTGCCATACATCTCAAAGCAGTTGCCATCAGTTTTGAATTTTTTGATAGTAAAGCCATGTTTTTCTAGTGCTTTTTGAAAATCGGCTTGCGGGATTTGTTCGTTTTTTGGGTGTGCTTGGCAGTTGGCTTCGGCAAATGCGCTGCTAGCTGATAACATAGCGAGTGCCAATAAGCCTGAAGTAATTAATGATTTTTTCATAATGCCATCCTAAGTTTTTGATAAAGTTGTCAGGTCACGGGATAAGGTTGATACTGAGGTATATCCGAGTGGCTGAGTGTATTGAAACAACCTAACCTTAACGAAAACTTAGCTGAAGATGGCGCAATAAAAATTGAAGCGAAAAATTAAAACCACTTGCAAAAGCGAAATTTTTTGGTAAAATGGCACTCCTACTTACGCAAGTAGGTTGTTAGACCCTTTTAGGCATATAGCTCAGTTGGTTAGAGCACCACCTTGACATGGTGGGGGTCGTCTGTTCGAGTCAGATTATGCCTACCAAATACGAAACCCCACAGCCATAGCGGTTGTGGGGTTTTTCTTTGTTTTCGCGGTCAAAAATCGTTACGCTTAATTAGTTTTATTTTGTCCATTTTAAGCAAAAAATGCGTAAAATGCGTATTAATTTACGCCACAATTACGCCAAGATTTTGCCAATGAAACTACCAACACCCCGCAAACGCGGCGATGCCTATCGCATCGAGATTATGATAGACGGACAGCGCATGTCTGCCACACGTGACACAGTCAAAGAGTGTCATGCTTGGGCAAGTCGTAAACTGCTTGAGTCAAAAGCTGGTCAACTGTCCGCAGCTGAGACGCGCTCACAGATCAAATTGGATGAGTTGATGACAATACAGTATGAGTCATCAAGACGTCAATCCAAGGGCAAGCGCACGGATTTGGATTATCAACGCATGATTATCCGTGATTATAGCTGGCTCACATCAATGCGCGTCGTTGATATCACTGCCCAAGATTTGACCAGGTACCGTGATATGCGGCTGCAAAAAGTGGCATCCTCGACCGTGCTGCGTGATTTTAGTTATCTGTCATCTGTTTTTAGTTATGCAGTCAAAAATCTATTTATCATTGATAAAAACCCATGCCTTGACGTACATAAGCCAAGCAAAAATAAAGACCGCTATCGCCGCATTACTCAAGATGAGATTGATGCGCTACTTATAGCCTGTGATTATCAAGTTGGGCAAACCCCAACGCTGGGTAAACATTATGTTGGTTGGTGTCTTGTCTGGGCAATTGAGTCAGCGATGCGACGAGGTGAAATTTTTGGTATGACGTGGGGCGATGTGCATAAAAATCATGTGCATTTGCCCGTAACCAAGACAGATGATCCGCGCGATGTACCTTTATCACCTATCATGCGTGAGTTGCTTGCTTGTCTGTCAAGTTTTGACAAGCATGATAAAAAGGATAATTTGTTTATTATCAATGTTGAATCGTTTAAAACTGCATTTGATAGAGCGTGTATCAAAGCGGGTATCAAAGATTTGCAGTTTAGAGATACACGGCATGAGGCAATCAGTCGATTTGTTAAAACGCAAAAATTGCCCGTCGAGCTTGTAGCAAAAATCACAGGTCATAAAAAGATTGAGACATTGCTAAACGTGTATTACAACCCAACGGCGGATGAGTTGTATGATGCGATGTATGGGGACAAATAAAAACCCGCATTAGCGGGTCTTTTTAACTTGCGCGGCGCCTGCCTCGTTTGGGTGCGGATGTAGTGAGCAGGGTAATCGCTTGCTCACGATTATAGAGATGTTTGCCATTTGTGCCGATGTTGATATTGATGCAGCGATTGACAATAGTGGATTTACTCAGTGTCAGCCTATCGGCAAGCCATGCAGCAGATACGACATCAGGCCCATCATTGGCGCAGTTGATGCCGACAATTTGCCCACCCGCTATCACATCGCCAAGGCATAATCTTGGCGGCGCATCGGCGATAATTTCAATTGTGTAGCGATTAGACATTTTGCACCTCGCTCTGTTGCTTCAGAATACCAATAATTTCGCGCTTCAGTGGGACACAATTTTTGCGCGAATAATCAATAAACTCCGCTTCAGTCATTTCTTTTTGATGAAATCCATGTTTAAAACATTCCATCATCAAATCATCTAAAATTGGCTGTATCCTCTCAATCAGCGTTTGCGGACGCTCAATCACTGCGTCAGTCTGACCATCTTGTAGCTGTGTATCGCTTGATAGGTTTTGCCAATCGCTATGCTGCTTAACAATATCAATAGCTGCTTGAAACCCTAAATCCCAATTGTTGAGACGGCAATTTCTAGCCAATTCCTTTTCCAATTCTTTAATCAATGACATTTGGTGCCTCACTTGGATGCCCAAGGCAACCTGTTTTGGGATCAAAGTTATCACATTCGCCAACCGATATATAAAGCTCACCCGCAGCTTTACGCCTTAACAACTCATTGCGGATGTCTTTGTCTGTTTTAAATTCGTCAGACTCACAAACATCCGTTAAATCTTTGTAACGCAACAGACCATCAATACCGTGACTTAAATGTATTGTTGTCCACTTACTTTCTTTATTATCAGTCATTACTATTTTTCCTTCTTACTAGATTGCCAAATTCATGGTCAATCGCTTGACCTTGTTTGTCCCAATTAACGTACTGCGCTACTTGTAGCCAATTGCCTTGCTCATCTTCAATCACTCTGCCTGAGTAACCATCGGTCTTGCGTTTAAAACCGCAAACATAGTGACCGTTATCAGTGATGCGGTGATTTGGATGGCGCAATCGCCGACTCATGCGCGTATCTCGACATACGATTTATCAAAATCAAACAAATAGCCGTCTTGTTCAGCAATGCTACGCACTAAGCTAGCGACTTGCAGCTGCAAATCAGTCATCGACTTGGGGTTATAAATTTTTTGGGTATCGATCTCGTACTCATTACCCGCGATATCCGTCATAAAAAAATCAACGTGATAGCAGCGTTTGACTCCGTCATCGATAAACTCATCTGGGATAATCTCATCAAGCTTTGTGCTTGGGCACCAATCGCCATAAAACTGCATGGCTTTGATACGATTGAGCATGTACTCATTGCCTTTACGTCCACAAGCCGATATTTTTACCCAGCCACGGTATTTGCAGCCAACGCGTTTGTTAAGTACGCCGGGGTGAGCATGATGCGTCTTAACGTACTGACTGACCCTGATTAATTCATCTTCAAACGCGCGCTGTTCTGGCGTCATTACTGCCATTTCGTACACATCCATGATGGCTTGTGCTTTGTGTGTTTTTAACCGTGATTTGCGCTTGGCGGCAGCAGTTGACTTTGATATTTTGCGGTTAGTCATAAAAGTTACTCAAAAAGGCAAATCGTCCCAGCTATCAGATTCAGCAGTATCAGTTTTAATATTGCTTAGATTGACAATAGTACAGTTGGTAGCAACTCCAACGTAATGCCATCTATCAGCATCAAAAAGTTTGTGCAACATATCAGTGATAAGCTTGTCATCATCTGCATCGAATGAGCAAGGCTCATCCTCAATACCAAAATCGAAAATAAGCGATTCTATGATTTGCTCTTTTATAGTTTCTACCAAAGTCGGAATGTGTCTTTTTGCAGCAACGGTTGGATGTACCATTTCACCGATTGTTGATTCAGTCGGTAAATTTTCGATAGATTCACGTTCAGATAAGTTGCTTTTGTGCATATTGAAAAGCACATTTTTTGCCTCATCAAAAGTAGCAAAGCCGCCATGGTGAAAACGCTCTTCATTTTCGTAAGTAAACCAATACTCAATTTTATTTTTATCAGCCATATTAATTATCCATTTAAAAGTTGTTTAATCTGAGCAAGATGCTCATCAATAGATTTGCCGCTAGGGGCCGGCTTACTCTGTTTGCATTGGGCAATCACATCGCCAAGCCATTGATGGATGCGCTTGGCATCTTCAATTGTCACATCGCTTAAAACTGCACAATCTTTTTTGTCAGTAAACTGACTTTGTTTGTACAGCTTAAAAAACAATCTGCCATCTTTGATAAATAGGTGAGTTCGGCGATTGAGTGATAACGTCATTTGCATCGGATTAACTCCTTACGCACTTTTGCTATGATTTTCCCGGCACAAGCAAGCTGACCATCCGCGCCGTCACAAGCAATGCGGTGATGATTGTCTGTGCCAAAGTACTTGGGGGCACTGGTGGCATAGCTATCAAGCAAGTGATAAGAGACTTTTGCTTGTGGTCGACGCTGTTTGTAGGTGTCAAAACGGCAAACCATGACAAAACTGATGTCAGGCTTGACGCTGTCATCATCAAACAACGATGAGCGCAGATTGCGATGCAGGGCAGAGCTGATATACGGGTGCTTGTCGATGATCAGCACGTCAAAGTCTTTGTATTCATCGGTTAGCAGGTCATCTTCAAACGCCATGACATTGTTGCGAGTTTTCATGTCAACAATTTTGACCGTGTGCGTGTGGCGCAGTGCATGATAGAGCCGTTGACAAGCCACGCTCACACCGATTTTTTCAGCACCGCTTATACTGATAATAAAAGGCATTAGGCGGCCTCCTTACCATCGTCATCATCATTGGCTGGTTCAGGCATTGGCATCGGCACTGGTTTTGGCTCAAGGATTTCGCCTGTTGCCATGCTATGGCGTAGCATAGTGACCAAATCTGCCAAATCTTTGCGCGTCTCTGGATTGATGCGACAATCGCCCGCGCATATTTGTTTAACAATGATGCTGAGTTCAGTTAAAACAGTCTGAACGTCAGTCCAATTACGATGGTTATCTGGCGTATCAATATAGTCTGACCAGGTTTGACGGGCATTTAATAAAGCAAGGGCGCTAACTTGGTTACTCAAGTCAGCTTTGGTCATCAATCGACGCAGTAGTTGGGTAGCTGTTTTAGCCATAAACTGCCTCCATTGCTTTGCGAAATTCCACGGCTTCAAGTTCGGTGATGGTGCGTAACCAAGATTCGGATTCGGATGAAAAATCGGTGTCGTCTAAATTAAAGAAACCAAAAGAGTTATCTCTACTACCCAAAACCCAAGTAAATAAACGAGTGCTATATCCAGAAGTTTCTTTGCCTAAGATGATTGCAAAATGCTCACTTTCTCCATCTCGAGAATAAATACATACATCAGGCGCATCTGGCGCTGGAAATTCACCAACGCAATCGTCATCACTATATCTGTCTTCTTTCGCCATCCGCGCCAAAAGCAAATCAACATACGCAATGATAAAGGGCGTTTTGCCAGAGAAATAATCAGATAGATTTTGTGGGATGTCGCGGTCTTGAAATGGGCGCACTGTCAGCGTGTCGCGCCAGTTATCCAGCGCGGCATCATGGTCTAAAACAGGGCAATCGTTGTCGGCAATGGTTAAGCTACAACCTGCCGCCCAAAAATCACGGCTTTGAGCGGGGCGCTTGTTGTACCAAAATCCACAGCCGTCGCTATCGCGCGCGTGCCAATTGGCATCGGTAGGGGCTTTTGACCAGTCGGGCGTATAGGTTTGTTGAGTCATGTCACTATCTCCAAACCATTGCGACAGCAATGACCGCAAATACGAGTAGTGAGGCGATTAGCGCAAGAATAACGCGGTCCGACTGGCTTAATAGGTCTTGTAGGTCGTTGATTTGACTCTTGAGTCCAGCGTTTTGCTGTTCGACATGACGGATATACGCGTCACGGACGTTAAGATGCGGGTTGTAAAGGTCGATATCGTCATCAAGCATTGCTTCATAAAGGGCATCAAGCTGATGAGGTGCGGTATCAGTGGGGATGTTGACGATGGTTTTGGCAAGCCGAGATTTACCATTGCAGCGCGGCACTTCGATAATTCTTTTTAGCTTGGTTGGGGTGTTGCTTGGATCGGCGGTGGTGATAATGAGCATAACGATATATCCATGTTGTTGAGCATAGATATATAATTACATTTGTAATTTATAATGTCAATTACTTTTGTAGTTAATAGGGCAAAATTTAATTACATTTGAATTATTTTTATAAAATCTCTCTCTGTAATTATTTGTATTTCGATGCCCTGACTGATTAATTCTTCTGCTTTTCGGTGCTTGCTACTCTTATCATACCCTGCAAGCAAACTGACGTCATGTGTACCAACTACCAGATAATGTAGTTTTTTAGAGACGCCTGCTTTAACATCAAAGCCATGTTTTGCTGCTAAATTGGCAATTTGCTCACGGCTCATGCTCAGCTCACCAGTAAAGCAAATCGCCATGCCATAAAAACGGCCATCAGTATTGCCTTGTTTTGAGCGGCCAGAATTAGGGTAGGGCTTTATTGATTTGGCGGCTTTGGTCAATGGCTTATCAATCCAATCATGAATAGATGACTGCTTTTCACGCAAAATCGTATTGACGATAAAACCACACGCCTTGGCATCCTCTAGCGCGTTATGGTGCTCAAATTGATAACCCCAAGCTTGGCATACATTTGCAAGGCTATAACCATTATTTGCCCATTTCTCAACTGCTGAGCGCACCATCACGCTACTATCCGCCCATTGCCAGTTGGGTAACGGTAAGTTGGCATTGGACAAACAAGTGATAATTGCTTTTTGGTCAAAATTAGTATGACTTACCACTACATCATCACCTACAAATTGTAGGATTTTGCCATAGATATCAAATATGTTGGGTGCATCCTTGACGGTACTGGCTGTAATACCGTGTATGTCGATGTTTTTTTGACTAAACGAACATCTTGGATTTATCAAACTCTCAAACGTATCAATGAGTTTGCCTTGTCGATACTTCGCAATCCCAATCTGGCAAATTGACCCAATGTCAAAGTTTGCCGTCTCTACATCCAATGCGACAAAATCCATAACTGCCTCACATCTTGTTAAAGGTATACCGTACACGCCCAAAAATATCAAAATGATTAAACTTGTCTTTATCAACAATTTGGTCGGGATAACGGGTTTTATCCGTATTGTCTGATACCAGCGTGATTGAACCGTCCAAATTTTTAAAGGCGCGCTTACAAATCATTTCACCATCTGCATTAAAGGTATAGACTTCTTTGCTAATCATGTTCTCAAAATGACACTCTTTGCGGTTGACCAGCATCATGGTCTCATCTGGGATGGTATAACCCATGCTATCGCCACATGCGTGCATTAGCACTAAGCCATCACCGTCAATTGGTAATTTATTCTCACGCAAAAATTCAACCGTAAAGGCTATTTGTCCTTTTTTCTCTTCATATTCACCATTGACATAACCGCCGCCACAGCTTGCTTTTTTGTCCAGGTAATCAACCAAAACAAGTGGGTAATCCGTGCTACCACCAATGACAACATAGTCAAATGCTGATTCTTCAGATACAACATCTTTTTTTGGCGCATCACGCACTGGCGTCTGGACAGGTTCGCCTTCGCCAGTCGCAAGCCATTCCATGCTCACACCCAATGCCTTTGCAAGCCCTGCTGTATGTTGGCTTTTTTTACTGTCTCTATTTTCGATATTACCAATCACAGACGGATCAATCGGTCGCAGCTCACCGGTGTTTTTATCTTTGGCTAAAACCATATTAGCAAGTTGGGCTTGGCTTAATTTTTTTTGCTCACGAAAATATTTTACCCGTTTCCCTAATGTGTCTAATTCAGCGTACATGCGAACTCCAGTAACTTTGAGTGTCAATTTTCCGCGATAATAATTACAAATGTAATAATTTACCAGTTTCAAAAGTAATTGACATATTCAATTACAAATGTAATTATATGCCTAAGTTTTAAATACAAAGGTAATTACAATGTCAAATACTCATGAGCCATCAATGCTAGATGCTCTAAAAAAAGCCATAACTATTGCAGGCGGTAACGCAGAACTGTCCGAAAAAATCGGTCTTTCACGCACCTCGTCAAATGTCAATGTCATGGTTGCTCGCGATAAAAAAGCCTCAGCAAAGTATGTTGTAAAAATCAGCGAAGTGACTGGGGTGCCATGCTATGAGTTGCGCCCTGACATTTTCCCAGTCCCCGCTAACGAGTGTGATGCTCAATCAACACAATCAGCATAAAAGATTAACGGTTTAATTTGAACGACAAAGTGAGCTATAAAATGTCACAAGCAAAACAAAGAAATATTTCGCCCTGCGTACTACCACTAAAACAAGCCGTATATCAAGCATGCAAAAAAGAGCATGGCACTATTGCTGCAATTGCTGCCACCTTTGGATGCAATCCTCACACGCTATCACTGCAAATTAATCCAAATCGTGATGGACATACTCTATCGCCTGAAACGATAGAGATGGTCATTGATTACACCAAAGACACGGGCATCTTAGACTCAATCTGTGCGGCACATGGCAATGCAGGTTGGTTTTTACTGCCGGATGATGATACCAACGACCAAACCGAATATATGAAAAACCTAGGCGAATTGGGTCAGAAGTTTGGCGAAATGCTAAATACTGCTGTTAATGCCCATGCCGATGCGGTGATTACCCCTGCTGAATATGATGAGATTGCCAAAGTTAGTAATGCACTGATGGCGACAATTAAAGCATTGACTGAATCAGCTCGCAAAAACATGGAGGCAAACAAATCATGATGACATCAGGATATGCAAAAACAAACCTTGACGAGCAAGAGCGCATCATCGCGGATTGGATGGCGCAACATAATTTAACCAGTGCCGATGTAACTGCGCCCAACAGCCAAATCAAACCAAAACCATGGCGCTGTTTTTCTATTAGTGCAAACCCTGTATCAGCACCCAAAGCTGGAGTGACTGTTACAGAATTACCCAAACCAGTGACCGCGGTTAAAAAGCCAACCACTAAGGGCAAAAAAGCACCGACAAACAAGCAGAATATTGATCGTATTGGTAAACACAAACCTTATCGTGGCAAATATGGCGCACTCAAAGGCACCAACATGCGCGAAAAAATTATTGCGCTACTGACGCAGTATGACTATGTAGATATTGATGCAGTGATAAACGAGCATAAATTAAATCGCACCACATTTTTGCAGTCAGCCAAGCAACTTGAAAAGATGGGTATTTTGCGCATCATCAAATCGCCTGAAGCCGGAAATCCAGCCAAGTTTTTGGAGTGTGTTGCATGAGTAGTTACCGAGTGCGTCGCCCAAAACAAAGATACATCAATCTTTTGGAATTTTATCCGCATTATAAATTTATTGCTTTGTTTGCCAAGGCTGCAATCCAAGCCGACAAGTCAGGCGAATTAGAAATGTATAAGGGTTATGTTGATTTAATTTTCAACATGCAGCCTAGTGATGTGACAGCAACGATTATTGATGACATTGAAGAGGCGTTTAGAATTTGCCGCCAAACTATTATTAAGCAACAATTAAACAATCAAGCCAACACAATTTTACTCAGCCTTTTAGATGAATTAGGCATTAAGTATGAGTTATCTGATAAAAAGGCAGTTTGAGAAATGGCTAAAAAATCTATCAATACGCCTGAGCAAAAACAAATGCTACAGCAAATGTGGCAAGACAGTATACCATTGCCAGATGACCACGAATTTTACACTTGGGGCAACTGGCAGCCAGGACGATTACGTCAATGTCATGATAACGCAACCATCAATGATGGTGCTAAAGACATCTCACTCAAAGACCACATTGTCATGCAATTGCATAGCAAAGACGGTGAAGTCACGGATTTAGTGTACTTTACCGAGTCTTACGGGCTTGCACCAACATTTCAGCAGCTACACTATGCCCCGCTTGGTTATCCACGTGGCACAGCCAGCTTTGGTGATGTCACAGGTGACGCACCAATTGTATTGTGTCGCACAGTACCTGAAGCTTATGCAGTACTTGAGCAAGTCTCAACACCCGTGCAAGCGATGGTCTACTTTGAGCGCGCATCACTTAGATATGTTGTTGAGCAATACAAGACACGCATTATGGCGATTTTGGTACATGATGACTTGGTTGAGTGGCTGGGCAAAAGTACTTATGACAAAGGCAAAGTCAAACAGATACCCATGCGTATTGACCCAGCCAATGCACTTGGCTTTGATGATGAGATGTTCAATGAGTGTTTTAACCCGCTTAATGACTGGTTAAATAAAATAAAACCCCTCACCCCGTTAAATGCTAAAGACTCTACCCCGGCTTGTAAGGTCAACCTTACCGACGGTTACGGGCGATGGACACTGGACGGGATGGTTGAGCATCTGTTTTTGATTTATGGCACTGATAATGTCTGGGATAATCTCAATCAGACACGGATGCGACTAAGTGCATTACGCCATGCCGTTGGCAACAATGACGACTTTAAACTATGGCAAACCCATCCAATGCGCAAGACTATCAAAGACTTAGTCTTTGAGCCGTCAGGTGAAATCCCAGAAAACACCATAAATTTGTTTACTGGTTTACCGCCACAAGTCGACGTATCAACAGACAAATGTCAAAAAATACTTGGACATATTGATCGGCTCTGTGGGTTTCGTAAGGATGAGTATGACTGGCTATTGCGCTGGATGGCTTATCCATTGCAAAACCTAGGCGCCAAGATGGACACGGCTGTCATCATGTATGGCAGCGAGGGACCAGGTAAGTCAATTCTCTGGGAAAAAGTCTTAGGTAAAATCTATGGCAGTGAGTACCATCGCACTATTGGTCAACAGCAGCTTGAATCCCAGTTTAACGGGTGGTTGTCAAAAATCTTGTTCGCACAATGTGAAGAGGTTGTCAGTCGAGCAGAGCGTAACCACCATAAGGGTCAACTCAAGCATCTCGTGACGGGCAAAGAATTTATCATCAATGAGAAAATGCTACCCGCGTATAAAGAGACTAATCACGCGAACTTTGTCTTTTTATCCAACTCACCAATACCGCTTGAGTTAGACATGGGTGACCGTCGTTACTTTGTTTTGCGCATCGATGACGTGCCAGATAAGCAGTACTTTGACGACTTGTTTGCCGAAATCAATGGCAATGGTGTGGCCAGTTTTTATCATTACCTAATGGCACTACCTATGGATGGCTTTAACCCACATACCAAGCCACCGCTAAACAATGATAAGCAAAAATTGATTGACGCGAGTAAGCCCAATCCTGTGCTTTTTTATGATGAGTGGTCAGCGGGCGATTTATCAGTACCATATGGCTGCTGTGTAAAGGCGGATTTATTCAAGGCATATCGCAATTGGTGTAATGAGCGCAACGAGTACCCAAAACGCGATAGAGATTTTAATGCAGAGATTGACAGAATTATGATAAACTCACGTAAAAATATGTGTTTCCCCACATTTAAGACTCCAAAGACCACGCACCGCGTCTGGTTGACGCCCATAGCTCAGGCTTTGTTTGATAAGCAAGACCCTTACGCTATAGATCACGTGACGCGCGAAGCTATCGCATTTAACCAAGCTTTGTATCCAACTAGCAAAGCCATGGGTGATGATGCGCCATACTGGGCTACATCATAATGATGACCGCAGTGACCGCAACGATGACCGCAGCGATGACCGCAAAAACCCAGTGTTATCAATGCACTGACCGCAATGACACCAAAACTCAACTACTTCCATGTGCGCGCACGTACAAAACATAAAATATGCTGTCATTGCTGTCATTGCTGTCATAAACAATTATATATCTAAATAAATCAATAATTTAAGTTATGACTGCAACGATGACAGCAAAAAACCATGCTGTCATAAGCAAAATTAAATTTAAAAGGGAAACAATATGACATCACAACGCAAAAAATTCGATATGGCTGGTGCTGAAGCCTTTGCCAAATTATCACCAATCCAATCAGCAAGCTATCACTACATTAACGATGGCTTTACCGACATCCCAAAAGCAGTACTGCGCGAGTACTTTACTAATGAATTAATTAAACAAGGTGCTAAAGCTAAGTACATTGACAAAGTTTTAGCGACTGCATTGGCGGAGTTATCTTATCCAATCCCTACCAATGGTGATAAATATACTTGGTCAGGCTGTCAACGAGCTGCTTATGCTGGTATTTCACAATCTACTTGGAGTGATAACAAGTTATGCAAAAGTGTTAATTTTATCATTGATACAGTGCGTTCAAATGCAGACACAGCAAGCCGTGAGATACAATTACAAATGATGACGCATCAATAGGGTCTATTGTATTTCCGGTTAAAAACTAATATGATTTTTTCATAATCAGAAACTCTATCAAAGCTACCGCATTCTCCTCGGTGGCTTTTTTATGGCTCGTAGTTTAATCGCTATGAGTCTTTTTTATTTGGGGCAACTATGGCACTGCAACAGTTAAAGCCACGATTAAAGCCAAGCCAAAACCATCAACCAAAATCCCGTTGGGGCAGTGGACGTGGTGGCCGACCTTGGCGCCGCTTACGCGACCAAGTCTTATTGCGTGACTTATATACCTGTCAGCATTGCAAGAAAGTCTTTGACTCTAAAGACCTGGTATGTGACCACATTGTCAACACTGCCCAAGGCGGCACTGACGAGCCAACCAATCTACAAACCCTCTGCAATCCATGCCATGACAAAAAAACTCATGCCGAGAGCATGGCGGGGGGTATCAAAAAATTGTAAACCGATGGTCAGCGGACACCTCGCCCCACCTCGTTTATAAAAAAATTTCCTGTTTGGGCGAAAAATTGTAAAAATGTAAGTATAAACAAAGGTTTACTATGTCTAATAAGCAACGACAAGAGCTTTTTTGCCAGTATGTCGCTGACGGCATGGCAGAAACTGATGCAGTACGCAAAGCTGGCTATAGCACAAAGGGCAGCAGCGTGACTATTCAAGTTACCAGGCTTCAAAACAATCCCGCGGTGCAAAAGCGTATCGTTGAACTAAAGGCAGCCAAACTGGTGAGTGAGTCAAACGGCGAACCGGTCGAAGGTTTACCAGATGACTGCAATCCTCAGCTGCTAAAAACGATGACGTCTATAGAGTTTTTGCGGGCCGTGTATCGCAACCCGGCAAATAAGATTGGCAACCGCATCTCAGCAGCCGCCATCGTCATCCCATTCGAGGAGGCCAAGGTTGCGCCAGTTGGCAAAAAAGAAGGTGCTATTGATGATGCCAAAGACAAAACCACATCTGGCAAATTTGCCACCTTTAGCAATCAACAAGATTTTTTTGAGACACAAACTGTAAGTTAAACCAAAGATCACGACTATGAACGCACCCATTTGGACAACAGCCTTGCCAGATTGGGAATCGCGTATTGTCGCTGGTGAGTCGCTGGTGCCTTGTGAGCCGCTATTTAAACAATCAGCTGAGATTGCGCTCAAGGTTTTTAAACAGCTCAAATTGGTTGACGTCATTGGCAAACCAGAGATTGGGCAAGTCACCCGGCAATGGGTTTATGATTTTGTTGCTGCCGTGTTTGGTGCGTATGACCCAGCTGCCAAAAAGCGATTGATTAAAGAGTTTTTTTTGCTAATCAGCAAGAAAAACACTAAGTCCACGCTGGCAGCTGCCATTATGATGACAGCGCTAATCTTAAATGAGCGTGAGTCATGTGAGCTGGCCATCATTGCACCGACAAAAGAAGTGGCGGGTAACTCATTTAATCCTATCCATGACATGATACGCGCTGACCCAGAATTGGGCGTCATGTTTAACGTCAGCCCTCATACCAAAACTATCACGCACCGCGGTACCAATGCCACGCTCAAAGTGGTCGCCGCCGAAAATGACAGTGCCGCTGGTATCAAGGCGACGTATGTACTTATTGATGAGCTGTGGGTGTTTGGCAAACGGGCTAATGCCTCGGCTATGTTGCAAGAGGCAACGGGTGGCCTAATCTCACGCCCAGAAGGCTTTGTCATCAGTTTGACGACAATGCCAGACGAAGCGCCCGCCGGTGTGATGAAGGAAAAGCTTGATTATGCCCGTGGTGTCCGTGACGGTGAAATCATCGACCCGCGCTTTTTGGGTGTGTTGTATGAGTTTCCGCAAAAATATATCGAAGATGGCAGCTATATATTGCCTGAAAATTGGTACATCACTAACCCTAACTTGGGCGCTAGTGTTGGGCTTGAAGAGCTAGCGGATATTTTACGCAAAGCTGGCGAATCGCATGATAAAAACACACTGCAAACCGCATTGGCCAAACACCTAAATATCCCAATTGGTATCAGCCTACGAGCCAATCGTTGGGCAGGTGCAGAATTTTGGGAGGCGGCAAGCGACAAAACCATTACCCTAGACGATATTATTGAAAAATCTGAAGTCGTTACAATGGGTGGTGATGGCGGTGGCTTGGATGACTTGTTAGGCGGGGCAGTGCTTGGACGCTTACCAATTGTCATTGGTCATGAGATGGATGAAATCACTCGCGAGCGGCGCCCAATTAAACCGTGGAAGGTATGGACGCACGCATGGTGTCATCCAATTGCGCTTGAACGTCGCAAACAAGATGAGCCGCGCTATCGCGATTTTGAAAAAGATGGCGATTTGACAGTGGTTGAGTATGTCGGACAGGATACAGAACAGTTTGCTGATATCGCAGTCAAAATATATAAAGCCAATAAGCTTGACCGTGTTGGGCTTGACCCATTGATGGTCGGCGATTTAGTCGATGATTTGATTGCAGCGGGCATCCCTGAAGACAAAATCGTTGGCGTACCCCAAGGTTACAAAATCAGTGGGTATCAAAAAACTGCCGAGCGCCGTATTGCTAGTAAATACATGACGCACAGTGGGCAGCCTATGATGGATTGGTGTGTGGGTAATGCCCGCGTACTGATGAAGGGTAGCGGTACCATGTTGTCCAAAGCTGAATCTGGCACCGGTAAGATTGACCCGCTGATTGGCTTGTTAAACGCTGTGGCGTTGATGAGTGAAAATCCAGCGCCTCCAACGGATAAATCTCAAGTGCAAGTATTTTTCTAGCATTTACTCTCGTTTAGTTGAAATATGTTTACTTTGACCGCATCACTATAAGGCGGTCAAAACTAAATAGGAGGTATCAACTGTGAAAAAACTAATTAAATCACAAATAGAACCAATTGCATTTGAATTTGCAAAAAGTATTGTTTCAAATAATCCTGACATAGAAAATCGGGACTTGGTAAGCAAGTCTTATAAACTAGCGATTAACTGGCTAGAATCTGAGAAACAGAAGGATGAGATTTTAATTCAAACTTATCCAAACTGGATCGATTTGAGAGCAGTTAATCGATATAAACTGAATGAATCCCATAGATTTGGTAACCTTAAAGAACATTATTGGTTTGTAAAAGAATGCGTGGGAGATGATGGAGAAAAAACTCTTGTTGTAGATAAAGGCGAGTTTTATTCTGCAACATATGACAGGGATGATATTTATAATTTTAAATTTATTGGTAGTGATAATAAAGAAATTAGAGGTTTATTTGTTTTAGATAAAGAAAATGGTGAAAAATTCACTGATGATTTTAAACCTTTACCCCCATCAGAGTATCAACTTGACAGAAAGCCTTCATTATATTCTAATGTTGGATAAGAGCGCTTGAATAAATCTCTGTCAGATCACTATTTATTTTAAAACAATTATTAAGGCTTATTAAAATGGATATCACTACACCTTTCAGCCCATTTATACAAGTAATGCTTCAAAATGGGAATGAAGCAATGATTAATATTAACCAAATTAAATATATTAGAGCAGTGAATGGCGCTGATTATTTCATTGTTAACTTGGGCGATGAAGAAGATACGTTATTTGTAAAAGGCGATATTAGACAGTTTGCTAATAAAGCACGAATCGTTGTCTTATAAGATTACCCGTATTTAATTTAAAGCCCACTCAATGAGTGGGTTTTTTAATGCCTAAATTTTGGAAAACACTATGAGTTTACACGGTTTTATCACAGTCACCACAACCGCCAATCAATCAGCGATTATCAATATTGATTGTATTACAACCATTGTCGCCAACGTGACTGACCGATATTGCAAAATCTCAACCATCAATGGCGAAGTTTACCCAGTATTTTTATCGACTTGCGAAGTGGAAGATTTGATTAAAAAAGCTCAAGAACAATCCGACTTACAGCTAGAGCAATATGGCGGGTATCAACCAACTATTAAGGGCGATGTAAAAACCAATAAACTACCAAAATCAAGGTAACAAACCATGAGCCGAGCATTTTCAACATTTAAAATCAAATCCGCCACTGATAACGGCGAAGAACGCATCATCACAGGCATCGCATCAACCCCAACGCCTGACCGTGACAACGACATCATTGACCCAAAAGGGGCAAAATTCGCCTTACCAATCCCTTTACTATGGCAACACAACCACAACCAACCGATTGGCGAAGTGATTGAAGCGACCGTTACCGATGCAGGTATCGAAATAACCGCAAAAATCGCCAAAATCGAAGAAGATGGCACGCTTAAAAACCGCATTGATGAAGCGTGGCAGTCCATCAAATCTGGGCTTGTGAAGTGTTTTTCGGTGGGGTTTCGCCTGCTTGATTACGCCTATCACAAAGATGATTACGGGCTAGACGTCAAAGAGTGGGAATGGTACGAGCTGTCAGTCGTGACCGTCCCTGCCAACTCCGATGCCGTCATCACATCTGTTAAAGACTTTAAAAAGGCATTTGCCGATGGTGCAAGCAAAGCTCCCGCGCTTGGGAGTGATGCCAATAAAACACCATCACACACCGATGCCACAAAAACCGCTCCTGTCGGCGTTACGACTGGGCAAGAAACTGCTAAACAGCAATCCTTTGTAACCCTTATTCCGCAACCAAGCGGGGGAGTTAAATTATTATGACTTATCAAGAACAGCTAGCGCGTGTCAAAGCCACATTAACCGCTAAACGCAAGGCAATGGGCGATGTAATGACCAAAGCCGCCAAAGAAGACCGCACCCCAAACGCTGATGAAAACAGCCAAATTGAAGCCCTTGAAGACGAAATCAAACAGCTTGAACGCAATGAGCAGCGTTTAATTGGGTTGATTAAGTCACTCAATGCCGCTGAAAACCTAACTCCTGTCGCAGGTGAGAATCCAGAGCAGGCAGGTGCCAGCGCCGATGGCGAAAAAGAACCTCAAAATGTAGGTAAAAACGTGACAGTAACCGAACCAAAACTTGCACCAGGTATCGGCTTTGTGCAAATGGCAAAGGCGAAAGCCCTGTCAGCTAAACTAGCCACGCAGGGCAGTTATGTGTCCGCTGTTGAAATTGCCAAATCAGCGGGCATGCACCCAAAAGTCGTTGAAGAGCTACAAAAAGCCGTTGAAGTTATGTCAACAACCAACGCGGGTGTGTTGGTGCCAACTACACCGCTGACTGATGAGTTTGTCGAGTTGTTGCGCGCCGATAGTATCGTTGACCAGTTGGCCAGCAAAATGCGCAAAGGTAAATTTAATAGTACCATCGCAGGTATGGCAACTGGTGCGACATCTCAATGGGTGGGTGAAGGCGAAGCTAAACCTGTGACCAATGCGACTTACAACAGCGTGACGATAAAACGCCACAAAGTTGCAGGTATCTCAGTGCTCACCGATGAGCTAAGCCGTTTTAACCTGTATGGCAATGATCAAATTGTTTTAAATGATTTGATTGAGTCAAATCGTATGCTGCTTGATTTGACCTTTATCGATGATCAGCCAGAAAATGACCGCCGCCCAGCAGGCTCACTAAATGGCGCAACCATCACCGATGTAGCTGCATCAGATGCAACCACTATCAAGGCTGCATTGGCGGGACTACGCAAGCAGTTTATCTCTGATAATTTATCATTGTCTGATGCGGCTTATATCATGTCTGAAACACGGGCCAATGAATGGGCAGAACTTGAAACGCCACTCGGTGCGCCAGTATTCCCAGGCTTACAAGCGGCAAAAGGTGAAAAAACGATTAACGGTATCCCAGTTATCGAATCTGAAAGTGCAGGTACCATCGTTGAACTGGTTAAAGCCAGCGAGTTTTACTTGGCGGATGAAGGTCAAGTCGAGGTGGCGTACAGCAAAGACGCGACTATCACGATGCCTGATGGCAAACTGGTACATCTATTCCAAGAGAATAAAGAAGCCATACGTGCTGAGCGCTTTATCACTTGGGCAAAACGTCGTCAAAAAGTGGCAGCCGCGTTACGCTTTGCTGCTTAATCTGAAGCGAATTATCCAAAAACAGTCCTACTTAACCGCAGGGCTGTTTTTTTATGCGTTGGCGTTGGTAAGGTCCCTCCTATCTCCTGCTTATCAGCGTTAACGCATAAACAAATAGCCGATTTTTGGATAACACTATGCTAATTAAATACCTTAAAAACGCCCCAAATGCCTATGCAGGCGATATCAAAGACATCCCAGATGAGCAAGCAAAAGTCTTGATTTTAACCGGCTATGCCAAAGAGCACCCCTCAAAAGAAGCAAAGGCACGTACCAAATCGGATAAAGCCGCTGACCAAAACGACCTTTTAACCCCAACCGATACTGACAGCGAGTAAAACCATGGGCTTTTTTGACACCGCTAAACATTGGCTAGGCATAAAATCGACAACGCCCGTCAATAATGGCGGTGGCTGGACAAACATCGGTACAACAACGGTCAATGAGCCGTTTACTGTGGCATGGCAAAGCAACCAAGAGCTTAAGACCACGGATTTATTTTCCTATCACGCGGTTTTTGCCTGTGTCACGCTGATTAGTGGCGATGTGGGTAAATTGCGGTTTTATCCCAAGCGCCTTAAAGATGGTGTCTTAACCATCACCAAATCCAAGGCAACACGGATTTTTAAAAAGCCAAACAATCTACAAACTTGGCAGCAGTTTGCTGAGCAGTGGATTAACTCAAAAACCAAACGCGGCAATACCTACGTTTGGAAACAACGCGATATTTTTGGCGATGTGTATCAATTGCATGTACTCAATCCAGACCGCGTACAAACGCTTGTCGCTGACAATGGTGACGTGTTTTATCAAATCGCCCGTGACAAGTTATTTAACATTGATACTGACACAGTAATGCCAGCAAGCGAGATTATCCATGACCGTTTTAATTGTTTGTATCATCCTCTGGTTGGCCTTTCGCCCATCACTGCGTGTGCGATATCGGCAGCACAAGGAATAGCCATCCAAAACAATCAAACCGTTTTATTTAAAAATGGTAGTCGCCCTGACGGGGTGCTATCAGTACCAGCAGCAATATCCGGGGATAAAGCCAAAGAAATTAAAGCACAATGGCAAGCAACTCATAGCGGTGTCAACCAAGGTGGCGTGGCAGTATTGGGCGATGGCGCGAAATATGAAATTATTAGCATCTCAGCCGATGATGCGCAGCTGATTGATCAGTTGAAACTTACAGGCGAAATCGTTTGTAGCGTATTTCACGTACCGCCGTTTAAGGTGGGCATTGGCTCAATACCAACAGGCACCAAGATTGAGGATTTGAACGAAATCTACTATAGCGACTGTCTGCAGCATTACATTGAGTCCATCGAAAATCTACTCGATGCCCACCTTGAACTTGAAGATGGTGTCGAGATTGAAGCGGATTTAGACACACTTATCCGCATGAATAGTAGCAGTAAAATCGACTATCTAACCAAAGGTACAAGCAGCGGTCTTTTCACAATAAACGAGGCTAGGGCAGATCTAAGAAAGCTTCCTATTGTAGGCGGCCATACAGCGTACTTACAACAACAAAACTACTCACTTGAAGCATTGGCCAAAAGGGATGCAAAAGATGACCCATTTAGCAAGGATTTATCGACCACGTCGCAAAATGCAAACGATGCCGCAAAAACGGTTATCCATAACCACTATCAACCGCCAAATACACCAGAAACGCCACACGATACAGCAAAATCAGCGACAAAGCCTGAATTTGATGACCTGTATAAAGGCAAGTTTGACGCCGATGTCGCCTATGCAAAAGGCGATTTTGTCAGTAAAAAAGGCGGTCTTTGGGTGGCTACAGCGGCTAGCCAAGGCGTTTTCGACCATCAAAACTGGAAATTGGTCTCTAAAAATGGGGGTGAACAGTGAGTTACGCCACCCTTGATGACGTCAAACAGCATTTGCGCTATGACGACAATAGCAATGATACGGTTTTGCAAGCCTATCTAGATGCCAGTGAGCAAGTGATTAATCGCTTTATCACCGACGCGGTCACTGATGATATGCAGCCCGCGCTAAGAGCAGCCACCTTATTACTTTGCGGTTATCTTGATGATGACCGCAATAGTGAGACGGTGCAAAACTTTAGCCCCACATTTAGCGGATTGCCGCATAGTGTACAAATGCTATTGCAGCCGTATCGCGCGCCAACGGTGGTGTGACATGCAAGCCATTTACTATTTTATCCAAGTTTGTTTGGCTTGCGGCATTGCGGGGCTAATTGGCATTTTGCCATTTTATTTACTATTGGCACCGCTAAAGGCTAAAAACAATGAAAGCAAGTAAATTGCGGCATCGGATTACCATCCGCAAGATGGACAATGCCAACAATGACTACGGCGAAAGAACCAACGCTTGGCAAGACTATCTTACGCTCTGGGCGGATTTTAAGCCGTTGTCAGTTAATGCAATCGTATCGTCAAAAGCAGAGGGTAGTAAAGTTATCGCTCGCTGCGTCATCCGGTACCGCCGCGATATTGACGAAACGATGCAGGTACTACACGAAGACACGCTTTATAACATTGATGGTATGCCATTACCTGACGACAAGACAGGCAAAGAATATCTAACGCTAATGTTGACCAAATCATGATTGATACTACTTTTGAAATCCAAGGACTTGATGAGCTGGACGATAAACTTGCTGAGCTGACCGACGTCATGAAGCGCAAAGTCATTGAGCAGTCATTGATGGCGGCATCTTTGCCCATGATGAAAAAAGCCAAAGAAAATGCAGCGGTGTCTGAAGCCGCGCACAATCTACGCAACAACAAGACCGGTGAATACACGCTTATCCAACCGGGTACCATGAAAAACAGCGTCAAGCGCCAACGACTTAAAGACAGGCTTGACCCAACTGTCACTATCCGTGTCGGCAAGAAAAACCGCTCAGCGCCTTACCCGTACTATTGGCATTTTGTCGAGCATGGCAACTCAAACATGGCAGCTATACCGTTTTTACGACCCGCCTTTGAGCAGACTTGGCAGCAAGTAGTTGAGCGCTTTAAGGACGAAATGCACAAGCGCATTGATAAATTAACAGGCAGCCCATGAACGCAAGCAAATTGATTTTTCAGACATTAAGTCCACTTGTTGTTGGGCGCGTCTATCCTGTCATTGTCCCTGAAAGCCAATCCAAAACCATTGCTGGGAAAAGCTATATTGTCTATACGTTAGTATCTAGCAACCCAGAAAACAGTAATGATGGCTTTGAAGGGCATGAATATGCATTGATGCAAATTGATGTGTATAGCCCATCGTATAGCGATACTGACGTGTTGATGCTACAAGTCATCAATGCGCTCAACAACATTAAAGCCGAGATTGGCAGCCGTCAATCTCTGCCCGACCCCAACCCAAAGATTTTCCGCCAATCCTTAGACGTCCATGTCTGGGGTACAACCTTTTAGGAGCTAACACATGGCAAAAGAAAATTTAGTTGATAGTTTTTATACCCTTGGTCTCGACACTGTCGGCGACAAAATCGGTTATAAACAAATCCCTCACTTGCAAAAAGCTGCACCGCCAACTCAAGAGAAAGTCAAAGACGAAATCACCGATACTAATAGTCGTCAGGAAGAGTATGCGATTGTCGGCTTTAAGAAAAATGGCGATATTGAAATTGAAGTGGCATACGACCCAAAAGACCCAACCCACTTAAAACTTGACCAAATGTTTGAAGACAACAGCTACGGGCATTTTGAATATTGGCTGGTCGAAGCAAAACAAGGTAAGACTTTTGATGCACAGTTAATGAGCTGGGAAGAAGTGACCGAAACCAAAACGCAAAAACTGCGTAAAAAAGGCACGCTTACCATCTCAAATGTTGCACCTATCACCACATCATTGACCCAGCCATAACGCTGGGTTTTTGACCTTTCAATCTTTCAACCCACTAAACACCAAGGATATTATCATGGCTCTATTATCAAAAGCTGCTATCGCATCGGCAATCGCTGCCGCCTCTCAAGTGTCGTTTAAGTCTGTGTATGTACCCGCATTGGGCGGCGACGTCAATGTCAAAATCCAAACCGTCGCTGAGCGTGAAGCGATGGAAGATGCAAGTTTTGGTAAAAACAAAAACAAGCAGCCATTTCGCGCAGTGATTTTTGCCAATGCCGTGGTCGATGAAAAAGGCGAGCGCCTGTATAAAGACGAAGACATCGCTGCCATCGCCAACTATCCAGCTAGTATCGTGATGCCCGTGTTTAACGCATACAACGAGTACAACGGCATCACCGTTGAGAAAGTGGATGAAGCCGAAAAAAACTCCTAAACCGCCCTAATCGGCGGTTTTTGTTTAAGTTAGCCATGCAATTGGGCAAGACGGTCAATGAGCTATCCAATGAGTTATCAAACGATGAGTTGATAGAGTGGATAGCGTATGACCGCATTGACCCGTTTGGCAATTATCGGATGGATGCCCAGTTTGCAAAACTATTGCAATTGGCAACACAGTGGATGGGTGGCGAGTCAATGCCGCTAAAGGACTATCTGTTTGTTGATCCACATCCAGTATCACCTGAGGTCGCTGCTGAACGTGAGCGCGAAGCTGAGATTGAACGGCTAAGAGCTGAAACCGAGGCAATGACTAAAATGTTGTTTGATGAAAGTTGATTTTTGTTTTATGCTGTAATCTTACACAATTGTTGCTAGAAAGGATTACAGCATGGCGAAATTAACTACATGTAAAGATTGTGGTCATCAAATAAGTAAAAATGCCACACAATGCCCAAACTGTGGGGCAAAAATAAAACGCTCATCACCGATTTTGAATATCATTGTAGGTATTATTTTATTTTCGATTGTTTGGGCAATGGTTAAGTCATGTAGTGGCGAAACATCCACACAGCCAACAACTACGCAAAACACTGCTCAACCATTAACAGATAATGCGTCAGTTGCCCAAGCAACACCAACCGAAAAGCCAACGACGGCATCAAATTGGCGCTATGACAGCGACGTTGACAAAATGCGTGGCAATACTAGCTATTTTGCTAATGCAACATCGTTAAATAGCGCAAATTTCCAATTCCCTTATCAGGGTGAGTCGCATCTTCATATCATCCTGCGCAATAAAGGCGAGGGTAATGATGTGATGTTTAGCATTGATAAGGGGCAATTTCATTGCAGCTATGATGGATGCGAAATATCGGTTAAATTTGATAATGAAGCTGTGAAAACTTACACGGTCAATGAAGCAGATGCTGGCAAAAATGACGTCGTCTTTTTGGCGTCGGGTGAAGATGCCTTTATTAAAAAGTTAAAAACATCCAAAAAAGTGATTATTGAAGCGCCATTTTTCCAAGAGCCTCGCACTCAGTTTGATTTTGATATTGCTGGACTCGAATGGAAACATTGAAAAACACATTGTAAAAAACCCACTCAAGCAGTGGGTTTTTTATTGCCAAAATTTAAGGAGTTGAAAATGGCTGTCTTATCACGTCTAGACATTGAAATCAGTGCTAACTCTGCCCGTTTTCAACAAGAAATTCAAAACGTCAGCACTACCAGTCGACGAGCTGCCGCACAATTACAACGTGACCAGCAACAACAAGCCCAGTCACGTCTGCAAATCGAGCGTCAATATGCGTCAGAGCATCGCCGCATCGAGATGTCATTGACTGACGAGGTTGAACGTATACGTGCCGCGCGGTTTAACAGTGCTGATGAGCAACGATATTTGGCTCAAGCACGTGAACGCGCACAAGCGCAAGTTGATTTAATCGCGCAGCAAGAGCGCGCAACAACAGGTTTTGCAGATAAAGCCAAAGCTGCCTATGGCTATGTTGCCATTGCCGTTGGCGTCGCCAGTGCAGCCATCGGTGCATTGGTACGCAATCAAATCGAGATGACCGCTGAGCTGACAAAAACATCTTACATCGCTAACACTACCGTCGAAAATATCCAAAAATATGTCGTCGCTGTCAAGGGCATGGGTATTGAGACCGATAAGCTTGGCGACATCTTTAAAGATACGCAGGATAAAGTCGGTGATTTTCTCACCACTGGCGGCGGTGAGATGCAAGACTTTTTCACCAATATTGCGCCGCAAGTCAAAGTTACTGCTGACCAATTCCGCAATTTGTCAGGTCCCGATGCGTTGCAGTTGTATTTTGACAGCTTGCAAAAAGCCAATTTATCACAGTCTGAAATGATTTTTTACATGGAGTCTGTGGCGGATGAAGCATCGGCACTAATCCCATACCTTAAAGACGGCGGCAAAGGCTTCGACCTTTGGGCAACTGCCGCCGAAAATGCGGGTGCCATGATGGATGAAAAAACCATCCGCGCGACCCAAGAATTAAAAACCTCAACTGAGCTTTTAAACTTATCTGTACAAGGGGCAAAAAACCAAATCGCCCAAGCATTTATGCCAGTTTTGCGCGATTTGGCAGTTGAGTTAGTCAAAGATGCCAAGTTTAAAGAGCAAGCCGCAAAAGCCGGACAAGGCATGGCTGATGGCTTTAAGTTAATTGCCAATACCGGTATAGCCGCTGTGTCCATCATTGGCATTATGATTGACGGGGTACGCGGGTTACATACAGCGTTTTCGGAGTTAGGCAAAATAACCGATGGTGTGGATTTTAAAAGCCCATTTGCCACATTACAGCTTGCAAAAAATGCGTTTTTTACGCCCGTCAGAATGGGCGCTGACGTGGCATTTACTGCGGTACAAATCCAGCAGCGTATCGATGCGACCAATGGGCTGATGGAAAAAGTTAATAAACTAGGGACAAATCCGACTGGTAGTAATTTGGTTAGCACTTTAACTAACTTAAACATCCAATCCGAAAAACTAAAAAATGCCACGGGCAAAACGGGCAAAGCGCTCAAAGATGAAGCTGAAGCCAAAAAAGCGAACGCTAAAGAAACCGAGCGATTGGCAAAAGCCAATAAAGCATTGGCTGATAGTGGCAAATATGCACCCATCCCTGTCAATAGCAAGGTTTTGGCTCACGCATCGCAATACAACTATGCAGACCTTGAAAAACGCTACGGACTGCCAGCAGGGCTTTTATCAGCAGTAAGCATGCAAGAGAGCCGCGGTAATCCTGGCGCGACAAGTCCAGTCGGTGCTAAAGGTGAGTTTCAGTTTATGCCTGGCACGGCAGCTCGTTTTGGCATCGCAGGACAAGAACGCAATACTGCCGCCGCCGCCGTTGCCGCAGCCAAGTATTTGTCACAGCATCTACGCATGTTTGGCGATTTGGATAAAGCCATCGCAGCCTATAACGCTGGTGAGGGTAATGTCAAAAAATATGGCGGCATCCCACCATTTAGAGAGACAAAAGGCTACGTTAAAGGAGTCCGTGGCTATCTGTCATTCATGAATGGCGGCAAAGCAATCAGTAGTGGCTATGATGTGGCAGGCGCATTGGCTAATGACGCCCAAGAAGCGGAACGCGCTAGAACTGAAGCCGAGCGTCAAGCCAAAGAGCAATATGACTTGCAAATGAAGTACGTCACTGAGTTTGCTGACGAAAAAACCAAACTGTATCTTGAGCATACTGCAAAAGAGACAGAAATCGGTAAAATCAACGATGCAGCATTGCGCGAGCAGTTGCTAAAAACTGAAGCAACTCGCTATCAAAACAAAGTTGATTTGTTGCAATTGGAGTCTGACAAGCAAACTCAAAAAGCGACAGAATGGCAGCAGACCGACGCGGAGCGCATCCACGCCAATGCCGAGCTTGAGCGGCGTGAAGCAGCATTAACCCTGACTAACGACGTCCATTTGCGCAAAGCCAAAGTTGATGCGATTAATCAAGCCGAGCAAGTGGCACTTGATAAAGCACGACGTGATTTTGAGTCTGAATTATCAAGCATCACATCATACGCCAAGTCAGAAGTGCAAAAAATCCGCGATGATTTTACTGCGCGCCGCAGTGCGATTGATATGCGTACCGATATCAATGATGCCCAAAAATCAGATTTGCGCAATGCCTTAGCCGGTCAGCAAAACGATGCCATCCGCATTGCCCGTAAAAGTGCTGCCGACCCATACAACAGCATGATGGCGGAGTTTAACGGCACGACTGAGCTGTTAAATTTAAAAAATCAGCTTGATCAGCGCCTTGAAATTATCAAAAAAGCCAAAGCTGAGGAGGTGGCCACCGTTGAGCAAGCGGAAAGAGCCAAAGCCAAAGCTGAGCAAAACTATTGGTACGCGAGTTATCAGCTGCAAGCGACACAATCAGCAAACATTATCGATAGTGTCGCCAACATGGGCAAAATCATGTTTGGCGAAACATCGAGCAGCTACAAGCGTCTGTTCGCCTTGTCGCAATCGTTTGTCATGGCGCAAGCGGGCTTAAATATGCACAAAGCTATCTCAGACGGCTGGGCACAGGGCGCAACCTTGCCACAGAAGTTAGCTGCTGCATCTATTGCCGCCGCTGAAATGCTAAAAATCATTACGGCTGCCCAGCAAATCAAAATGCAAGGCTTTATGGACGGCGGCTACACAGGCAACATCCCAACTA
This sequence comes from Moraxella sp. CTOTU47579, assembly GCF_032004885.1. NCBI lineage: Bacteria > Pseudomonadati > Pseudomonadota > Gammaproteobacteria > Moraxellales > Moraxellaceae > Moraxella > Moraxella sp. CTOTU47579. The sequence continues at coordinate 14,807 of NZ_DALZOJ010000008.1, read as the reverse complement.
ATGCCCGTGCAGGTTACGTGCATGGTCAAGAGTACGTCTTTGATGCCCCATCCACCAAAGCGATTGGCGTCAAAAATCTTGACCGTATCCGCAAAGGCGAAGGCATTGGCGGTGATACAAATGTCAATGTCAACGTCACTGTCAACAGCGACGGTACAAGCAGTGTCGAGTCACAACAGCAATTTGGTAAAAATATTGGTGATGCAATGGCGGTAGTGGCGCTTAAAATCGTGAAAACCGAACTTGGACAAAATGGAATGATTTACAAAGAAATCCGGAGACGATAATGGCATTACAAGTGTTTAATTGGCGGATGGATATGGGTGCCGGTAGCGACACCCAGTTTGCCGTCAATAAAGTGCAATTTGGTGATGGCTACACTCAGCTATCGACACACGGCATCAACAACAAACGCAAATCATGGTCAGGCACAAAGACAGGCGACTTGGCAAGTGTGATACAGCCGATTATGGACTTTATCGACGCGCACCATGGCGCCATGCCGTTTTTGTGGACCGACCCACACGGACAAACCAAACAATACACCTGTGGCGGTTACTCAACACCACAGCGAAAAGCCAATTTTTGGCAAATCTCACTTAAATTTGAGCCATTTTTTGGCTAAGGATAACTCATGGCAATTCAAACAGTTAAAACAGGCGCGGCGGTCAATGACGGCACCGGCGATGACGCACGCACCGCATTCACTAAGATTAACCAAAACTTTACCGATAATGCCAATGCCGCTAGTCGCTTAGTAGGTACAGCTACAGGCAACGTCATGGAAGTTGGGGCGTTTGGGCTTGGCGAGAATGCAGTGAGAGTTACTAATGATACTTTGTTATCTGCGTTGAGAAAAGGCTTTATTACGATAGGTACCCAACCCGCGATTGTGTATGGGCAGAACTATGGACCAGCGTATAACGGTATACTTAGATTGCCTACTAGTGGACAAAGTGAGATAAGCGTATCTAGGATTGGAGGTGATACCAGCACTACAATCGGTCAAAACACAGATAGAATTATTGTCAGAACAACAGCAAATACATCAGTTGACGCAAACGGCTTTATCAAAAATGCTTCACCAATTGTTGAATTATTTGCTGATAAAATTGAGTTAAACGATGAAGCCGAGTTACAACCCATCACGTTTGAAAAACTGGGCGTAGGAGACTATCTCGTTAAAGGCTCGCTTGGATTTGCTCAAGAAGGCTGGTATATCGAGATGCCAAAAGACGCCAACGGTAATGTTCTTGTCGCAGTTATCTATGAGCAACTTGCAAACAATGATATCAGCGTTAAAACGTACGCTAAAAAGCTTGACGAAGAAACAGGGGATGTGGTAGCAAACACCGCTAAACCTCGTGATATTCCATCAACTCGTTGGATTGATTTACGTTTACAGGCTTTGCCGCAATCTGATATCGAGCCTTTTGCCACTGAAGAAAATACGGTAACCACCAATGCTGAATAGCGATTTTCAAAAGTTAAGTGTGGCTGGTATCGTCACACTGTATCAATTAGACGCTACACGCTTAGGCGGTGGCGTTTTTTATTGGCATGGGCATATAACATGGGAAGATTGGCAGCGCATCTATGACTTGACGGCTGATAGCAATAAGTGGCGAGCCGATAGTAATAAATTCAAAGCAGACCACGCTTACACGGTTGGCACAGATAAAGTCATCATGCGCGATATCATTTGGCAAGGGCAAGTTTACTCACCGATTGCCATACAATCGGACGGCTTAGAGTTGCGTGGTGATGGCAAAGCGTCAATGCCTAACCTAGCGATTGCTAATACGTTAAATGGCATCAATGGCGCGATGTCGGCTTTATGTTTGCAGTTATCGGACTTTGCAGGGGCAAAGCTCACTGTTATCACCACCCTTGCTAAATACTTAGACGCTGCTAATTTTGCTAATGGCAATCCACAAGCACGCAATGAGTATAAAAAACAAGTGTGGTTTGTTGAGCAAAAAACGGCTGAAAATGCCAGTCAAGTGACGTTTGAATTGTCTAACCCAGTTGATTTTGAAGGTATGAAAATACCCTGCCGTGAAATCACAAACTACTGCCATTGGGCGGTATGTGGGCGGTATCGTCAAGACCCTTGTTTGTATAGCGGCTCTGCGATGTTTACCAAAGACGGTAAGCCTACCGATGACCCAAGTTTAGACTATTGTGGCGGCAGTTTGGCTGATTGCAAGTTAAGAGATAACACGGCTAGATTTGGCGGATTTCCAAGCAGTAGTTTAAATTAAGGGTAATCATGAAGCTCACTAAAAAACTCAAACAAGCCATACTCAACCATGCCAACCAAGAAAAGCCGCGCGAATGTTGCGGCTTTATCGTTTCTAATGCTTATGTGCCATGTCGAAATATTAGCACTGATGATGGCAGTTTTGAGATTGACCCAAAAGACACGGTAAAGGCTGAGCGTCTAGGAAAAATACAAGCGATTGTGCATAGCCACCCACAGGGGACAAGTGAAGCGTCACCGATGGATATTATACAGATGAGTTATCACAAAAAGCCGTGGGTGATTGTGGGTAGTGACGGGGAGTTTAGTATTTATGAAAATTATTGAGCTGCATGGCGTGTTGCGTGATAAATTCGGTCAATACTTTACCCTTGATGTGCAGACAGCTCATGAAGCGACCTATGCGCTAGGCTGTCAGTTGCCCGAATTTCGCCAGTTTATGCTAGATGCAGAAGACAACGGCATGGCGTTTGCGGTCTTTGCTGATGACGATAATTTATCGGTAGATGATATTGACTGTATCACCGATGCCGAAGTTATCCATATTGTGCCGCGCCTAATCGGTAGCGGCTTGGGTGATATTTTTCAGTTGGTAGCAGGGGCTATCTTAATCGGTATGGGTATGCTCAATCCGTTAGGCTGGGCGGTTGCAACAACAACAGCTTTGACAGGTGCGGGTATTGGACTAATGGTTGGCGGTATTGCAGGGCTTTTGATGCCAACACCAACGCTTGATAATCAAGACCGTGACGGCAATAGGGCAAATAAAGGATTTGGCGGGGCAATTACTACCGTGGCGCAGGGCAATCCTGTACCGATACTTTACGGTGAGCGGGATATTGGCGGATTTTATGCCAGTGCAGGTATTTATAGCGAGGATGACAAGGGGTAAGCATGAGTTTTTTGAGTAAATTGCTCGGTGGCGGCAGCAAACCAAGACAGCCAAAAATAGAAAAAGACAGCCTTGCATCCATCTCAACCGCTAAAATCCTGTATGGCTTGGCAGAAGGTGAAATCAGTGGCTTAGTTGATGGCGCAAAGTCAATCAAGCTAGATGATACGCCACTGCTCAATGACGCAGGACAGCCAAACTTTGTTGACGATAAAGCAAATCTAGCAGTCAAATGGGATTTTCGTAGTGGCTCAAACAGCCAAGAATACATACAAGGTTTCCCCGATGTATCGAATGAAAAGCCTGTCAACGTACAGCTAAGACAAGCCACGCCTTACGTTAAGCAAATTAACGATATCAATCTATCTGCTATTGTCGTGCGCGTGTCGTTTGGTGCATTGCGAAACCAAAAAACCAATGGCGATATCACAGGTACAACCGTCAAATATCGCATTGATTTGATGACGGATAACGGTGCATACCAAACCGTCATTGATGGCGATGTCACGGCTAAAACTTCGGCTAAGTATGAGCGCAGCCATCGTATTGACTTACCCAAAGCTAAAAACGGCTGGTTAGTCAAAGTGACGCGCATTACGCCCGATAGCACCAGTGATTTATTGTCTAATGCCATGAGCATTGAAGCAATCACTGAGATTATTGACGTTAAATTGGCATACCCTAATACTGCCATGCTTGGTATTCAGTATGACGCTCGCACTTTTTCAAATATCGCTAAATTGGCAGTGCGTTGTCGTGGCAAGCTATTAAAAATCCCTAGCAACTATGACCCTGCTAACCGCACCTATAACGGCATTTGGGATGGCACGTTTAAGACGGCTTACTCAAATAACCCTGCGTGGGTGTTTTATGATATTTGCCTAAACTGGCGGTATGGTCTTGGCAGACGTTTAGATGCGTCAATGATTGATAAATGGGCATTGTACCAAATCGCACGTTATTGTGATGAGATGGTATCTGATGGGCTGGGCGGGCAAGAGCCGCGCTTTGCTGTCAACGTCTATCTACAGTCACAGCAAGACGCATTTACCGTGCTGCAAAGCCTGTCTAGTATCTTTCGTGGCATGGCATATTGGAACGGTGAGCAAGTCACTGTCGCGATGGACGCACCGCAAACGCCTGTTTATACCTTTAGCCGTGCAAACGTGGTCGATGGTATTTTTAACTACACTGGCACTCGTGCGCGTGATAGACACACAGTTGCCAAGGTGGCATGGGATAACCCAAAAAGTGATTTTAAAACCGAATATGAGCCTGTGCGCGATGAATACGCCATTGCTAAATACGGCATTAATCAGCTAGACATTAATATGATGGGCTGCACGTCACAAGGACAGGCGCAGCGAGCAGGACTGTGGGCGTTAAAATCTGAGCAGCTAGAAAACCGTCAAGTATCATTTAGTATCGGTTTAGATGGTATGCTTGAGCGTATCAAGCCTAGCGCGATTATTGCCATTAGTGACGAAGTGTTTGCAGGTCGCGCAAATGGTGGGCGTATTGTTGCGATTAGTGGCGATAAAAAAACTATCACGTTAGATAGGGTGGTTACGGCAAATGTTGGTGATACGCTTGTCATTAACAATAGCGATGGCGTGGCAGAGCGTCAAAGTATCAGTGCGATTAATGGCGCAGATATTACCGTGTCTGTGGCATTTGACAAGCCCGAAGCGCAGCATATATGGGCGATTGATAGTCCTAATTTGCGCCTAATGCTATTTAAAATCATCTCGATTAAGCAAAACGATGATTTAACGCACACAGTAACTGCGATACAACACGAGCCGCAAAAATACGCGGCTGTCGATAGTGGTGCGTATGTGCAGCCGCAAAGAGTCAGCGTTGTTGAGCCTAATATTGTCCCTGCTCCCGAAGCAGTAGCTATCGGTCAATTTGAGCGACAAATTCAAGGGCAAACTGTTGTCACAATGACTATCGGCTGGACGCAGGTTAAAGATGCGGTTAGCTATATTGTCGAGTTTAAAAGAGATGATGGCAACTGGGTCAAACTTGCCCCACAAAGCGGCTTATCAGTCGATGTTGAAGGGGTGTATGCGGGCAATTATTTAGCGCGTGTAACGGCTGTCAATGCGTATGACTTACAGTCGATGCCAAAAACATCGATGCTTACTCAAGTGGTGGGTAAATTAGGCACGCCACCTAGCCTTGCAAGCCTTAAAGCCACAGGTATTTTATTTGGTATGCAGCTAGATTGGCTATTTGCTCAAGGCTCAAGCGACACTAACTACACTGAGATACAAGTAGCAAGTGCGCCCGATACCAATGTGGCGTTGTTAGGTACTTATGCCTACCCAACTAATACCGCGACAATTAACGGCTTGCAAGGCAATTTAACGCAATATTATCGTGGTCGTATCGTTGATAAATTGGGCAATGTATCGCCTTGGACTAATTGGGTAAAAGGTGTCACCAGTGCTGATGCCAGTAAAGTGCTTGATTTACTTAACGGTAAAATCACCGAATCACAGCTTTATCAAGATTTAGGCGCAAAGATTGATAAAATCGCTACGATTGAGACAGGCTTGTCGCAAGAAATCCAAGACCGTGTTGCTGCGGTTAAAATCAATGCAGATGCGATTGCTGCCGAACGTGACGCGCGTATTGCTGATATCAAAACTAATGCTGATGCGATTAATCAAGAAATACAAAATCGTGCTGCCGCGGTTAAAATCAACACAGATGCGATTACTGCTGAGCGCGACGCGCGTATTGCTGATATCAAAACTAATGCTGATGCGATTAATCAAGAAATAC
>NZ_DALZOJ010000008.1:7696-8759 GCF_032004885.1 Moraxella sp. CTOTU47579 | reverse complement strand
TCAACACAGATGCGATTACTGCTGAGCGCGACGCGCGTATTGCTGATATCAAAACCAACAGCGATGCCATTGCAAAAGAGACGCAAAGCCGCATTACCGCAATTAAATCAGTTAGCGATGGATTGACACAGGAGCTAAAAGACAGAGCAGACGGCGATGATGCGGTACTTGAAGTAATCACCACTTATAAAACATCAAACGATAATGCGTTGGCTGCTGTGCAGTCCGATGTTAAAACCGTCACTACTGCGCAATCTGCCACAGCGACAAAGTTAGACGGTGTCTATGCGATTGTGACCCCGCTCACCGCGGACAGCAATCAATGGAAAGCCGATAGCAATAGCAAACAAGCAACTGCTTGGACATTGCAATCAGCTATTGCGACGGGTGATTATACGCTGTCTAGCCGCATTGACGTACTCACCGCCGGCTTTAACAGCAATAGCGCTGCCATCACTAGCGAGCAAACTGCGCGTGCTGATGCGGATAAAGCGATTACCCAACGTGTTGATACCTATATTGCGCAAACCGACAGTAGTATTGCTACTATCAAGCAAGATGTCAAAACCCAAGCTGATAAAACATCTGCAAATAGCAACGCTATCACCGCGTTAGACAACCGTGTTACCACGATTGACACTAACACCAACACAGCAATGCAAAATGCTGCTAGCGCTGTCTCAAAAGCCGACACAGCAGTGACGCAAGCGGGCAGTGCGTCATCATTAGCACAAACCGCGAGTGCAACTGCTACCAACGCTCAATCGGTAGCAAATACAGCCAAGTCAACTGCTGATACAGCCAAGTCAACAGCGGACACGGCTAACACCAATGCGGCAACGGCAGTTAATAAAGCCAATGCTGCTGCAGATAGCGCGAGTGCGACAGCAAGTACGCTACAACAGGTACAAGCTGATTTGGCGGGTAAAGCGAGTACAGGCTCGGTTACTGCAGTTGATAGCAAAGTCACTGAGCTAAACGGCAAAGTCACGGCTAATACTACCAAGCTAGACGGTGTCTATGCGATTGTGACCCCGCTCACCGCGGACAGCAATCAATGGAA
>NZ_DALZOJ010000008.1:3207-7596 GCF_032004885.1 Moraxella sp. CTOTU47579 | reverse complement strand
TACTCACCGCCGGCTTTAACAGCAATAGCGCTGCCATCACTAGCGAGCAAACTGCAAGGGTAAACGCAGATAGTGCGCTATCTAGCCGTATTGATACTTTAAACAGTGACTATCAAGGCAATAAAGCAACGGTTAGCAGTCAACTATCCACGTTATCTACCAGCTCAAGCAGTCAAGCATCATTAATCAGTGGTTTGCAAGCATCTGTTAGCACCGCGCAAAGCACGGCTAACACGGCTGTTAGCAAGGCTGATAATGCACAGTCTGCCGCTAATACAGCTAACGCAGCGATACAAACTGAACAAACCGCAAGGGTAAACGCAGATAGTGCGTTATCTAATCGCATTGACACTGTGCAAACCACGGTAAACGGCAATACAGCATCAATCCAAACACAACAGCAATCGATTGATGGTGTGTACGCTCAGCACACCATCAAAGTCCAAACAGGTGGCATTGTCTCTGGCATTGGCTTGATGAGTAGCAACGGTGTATCAGCGTTTGCCGTGCGCGCAGACCAGTTTTATATCGCACCGCCCACTGGTGCAGATAAAGGTGTTTTACCGTTCGCAGTGCAAACTACACCAACAACCATCAATGGCGTAACCGTGCCTGCTGGGACTTATCTGGATAATGCGTTTATCAAAAATGGCTCGATTGATGTTGCTAAAATAGCGGACGCAACTATTACGAGTGCAAAAATTGGTCAAGGTGAGATTAAGAGTGTCAATATCGGAACTGCACAGGTTGATACACTTCAACTTGCAGGGCAATCGGTGTCAGTCACATCGGCAGTCAATCAAACAACATTTTTTGATGCAAGAAAAAGTGCATTTACAGATGCTATTTATCTTATTACTGGGGGGACATCCGTAAGTGTTGAATTTAGCCTTATTAGCTGTAACCCCGAAGGCTCTGGTAGCTTTACTGTTGAGTGTTTTGTGAATGATGTGTCACAAAATGGGTGGACTATGGCAGGCACATTTGGCTATTACCCAAGTATGTTTTTCCCATTCTTGGTGAGTTCTGCCGCCACAGGCAGTACAAAGATTCAAATTAAAGTTACAAGTAACGGGGCTAAAATTGGTTCTGCGGGTTATTTTTTCAAAGCAACATCATTAAAGAGGTAATATGGATAGTATAACAATTTATATATTAAACTCAGATGGTTCTATTAGAAACCAGAGAGTAGGTAATATAGATAGTATTATGCTTGCAGTAGATATAGAAAGATTGGACTTTACATTGACTCAACCACCTAACTACGACCGCGCATGGTATTGGTACAACAATCAGTGGAACGACAAACCCACCATTTCGGTGGGTTTTTCATTTTAAGGAGGCGTTATGCCGCAAAATCTCATAGCAATAAAAATTGCTCAGTCTGCTGTATTAGCTGCCGCTAGTACAGTTGCAAGTGCGGTTAGTATAGCGATACAGCTATCAACACGGCATCAATATTTGGGACTGCAAATCGAGTACAAGTATTTTTTGATAGCATCAATCGTACTTTGTTTCATTGGTGCATTGCTATCGCTGCGCGTCGATTTTGTTAAAAAATTGGATAGTAGTCAGTGGTCGAAAGTGGCAACTGCCATGCTCGCCGGGCTTGTCATCACATTTTTGATTTTGCCCGTGGCAGTGAGCACGCCGAGTGTACTTTTTTTGATGATAACTGCATTTTTTGGCGGCTTAGCTGGCACAATTTTACTGCATTTAATCTTTGAGCTGCTTGGCGATAAAGAGCTGTTAGATGCGGTTAAAGATACGGTTAAGCAGTTTTTAATCAGTAAGTTTAAAAGCATTGCAGATTTTTTGGGAGGTGCTAAGTGATTGATTTTATCAATGACGCTGTGCCGTTTGTCGGTTTGGTTATTTGCACTTACGCACTGCTATCACACAAAGTTTGCACAACGAAACGGCTCAATGTGTTTAACTTTGTTTTATTTGTCGCAATTTATCTGTTGCTCGCACTTGCCGATTCTACAGGGTTTGAGCCAGTGGTTTGGACAGTAATTGTGCGATGTCTGATACTCATCATTACGATCAACATCATTATCAAAAACCACACCGCCAACTAAGGCGGTTTTATTTTATAAGGATAAAGTATGACAAAAACAGTAACAATCACAGCGGGTCACGGCGGCGGTGACCTAGGTGCAGTCAATGGCAACATCACAGAGGCGTATATCGCAACTGACATGCGTAACATGCTCAAACTCTATCTGGAGCGAGCAGGGGTAAAAGTACGCACCGATGGCGATGGTAACGATAACCAATCTTTGCGCCAAGCGCTGCGATTAATTCCCGGCAGCGACTTGGCAATTGAGATACATTGCAATGCGGCATCATCTAGTCAAGCGGGTGGTGTAGAGGCACTGGCACAGCCAAAAGACAAGGCAATTTGCCAAAAACTTTGCAGTGCAATCAGTGACGTGATGAGCATTCCCGTTCGCGGCAATGCTGGCGGCTGGAAAGACCAATCTAGCGGTCAGCATAGTCGTTTGGCGTACGTCAGCGGTGGCGGCATCATATTAGAGTTGTTTTTTATCAGCAATCCAAAAGAGCTAGCAATCTATCAAAGCAAAAAGTGGCTGGTTGCGCGTGAGTTAGCCGATGTTATCACTGAGCATTTTGGCTTGCCATGCGCGGCTTAAATTACGCCAAAATTACGCCAATTTAAAATAAGTTATTGTATTTATTAAATTTAAACAACCTTGACATGGTGGGGGTCGTCTGTTCGAGTCAGATTATGCCTACCATATTCCAAAAGCCCCAGTCGATTGATTGGGGTTTTTTTATTGCAGTGATATCAAGGGTTTACGTGGTTTTTCGAGAATTGAAATTTTGACCACTTTTGTGTTTTTGGGCACCTTTTTTACTACAGAAATTGAATGGTGACCAAAAGGTGACCATTTGGTGACCACGCATTTTTTTAAGACTTTTAATTTCACACCCACTTGTTTTTGGTCACTTTAGTAAAAATAAATAAACTTCACTGTTTTACTAATTAAGACTCAGCCGCCTGTGTGGCGGTGAAGAAGGGGAAAAGCTGCAAGCCTACTATCAAAGCTTTCTAAGCCGCCTGTGTGGCGGTGAAGTGTGTTTGTCATTGTTGCATTTGACACAGGACTTTCTAAGCCGCCTGTGTGGCGGTGAAGGCACCAAATGAACGCTAAGACCACGGCAGGGCTTTCTAAGCCGCCTATGTGGCGGTGAAGTGTTGTTTACTCGATTAGTTTTCTTTTACGGTTTTCTAAGCCGCCTATGTGGCGGTGAAGGCATGATTAAAGCTCATACAAACACACTCCAGTTTCTAAGCCGCCTGTGTGGCGGTGAATCGCTGGGAGTGTACCTTTATGTCACGCTGGTTTTTCTAAGCCGCCTGTATGGCGGTGAATCCTGTTAACCTCCGAAAGGGGGTTTTTTTATATTTCTAAGCCGCCTGTGTGGCGGTGAATTGTTTAATTGTTTCATGTTGTGTTTTCCTATTTTTCTAAGCCGCCTATGTGGCGGTGAATAATTGCTCGGCATACACGGTCGCAACGTCACGTTTCTAAGCCGCCTATGTGGCGGTGAATTTTGTTGATTTTATTGGGGTATACCCCCTATGTTTCTAAGCCGCCTATGTGGCGGTGAATTCGAGTGGATTGGACAAACCTAGAAAGTTATCTTTCTAAGCCGCCTATGTGGCGGTGAATCCATCTCGTCGATAGAGTAGGGGCAACCTTTGTTTCTAAGCCGCCTATGTGGCGGTGAATGCGCTGGGGAACTTCCAAACGCTCACCATACTTTTCTAAGCCGCCTATGTGGCGGTGAATTTACGCTTAATTATTGGCTATCTACTGCGCTTTTTCTAAGCCGCCTATGTGGCGGTGAATCGTTGGCTCGCAAATTGAGCGTGAAGGACACATTTCTAAGCCGCCTATGTGGCGGTGAATTGTTGCCTGACATGGTGGATATGCACCAATACTTTCTAAGCCGCCTATGTGGCGGTGAATAAGTTGGCTTGACGACGCTCATATTCAGCTTTTTTCTAAGCCGCCTATGTGGCGGTGAATAAGATGGCGGTTACTGGCGTTTTGACTGTGCAATTTCTAAGCCGCCTATGTGGCGGTGAATAGTATCCTCACGCAACATGAAGAAGATAGACTTTTCTAAGCCGCCTATGTGGCGGTGAATGTTTACTAATGTGAACTAATAAATTCCACAAATTTCTAAGCCGCCTATGTGGCGGTGAATGCGTCTGCCCTGCGGCTGTCAGGTCAATCAGTTTTCTAAGCCGCCTATGTGGCGGTGAATATTAAGGATAAATTTGACGCGGTTATCACTTGTTTCTAAGCCGCCTATGTGGCGGTGAATGTTTACTAATGTGAACTAATAAATTCC
>NZ_DALZOJ010000008.1:0-3107 GCF_032004885.1 Moraxella sp. CTOTU47579 | reverse complement strand
ACAAATTTCTAAGCCGCCTATGTGGCGGTGAATGCTGTAAGCGGTTTTCAACATACGACTAGCACTTTCTAAGCCGCCTATGTGGCGGTGAATACCAAGTCAGTCGTTGAGACCGATGGCAAGCCTTTCTAAGCCGCCTATGTGGCGGTGAATGATTGCAAACTTGCCGAGCCGTTTGCCGTGTTTTTCTAAGCCGCCTATGTGGCGGTGAATGTCCTGCAACTCCCTCAACGTCTTTGTCTGTTTTTCTAAGCCGCCTATGTGGCGGTGAATGCTATCGGTTAAGGTCTGGACTACCGCTAGACTTTCTAAGCCGCCTATGTGGCGGTGAATACCATGTTTTATCGGAATTGAGTGATTTAACATTTCTAAGCCGCCTATGTGGCGGTGAATCGTAATTACTTTATGCCTGTACTGCTTTTGCAATTTCTAAGCCGCCTATGTGGCGGTGAATATTTGAGAGTAAGGCGAAGGCTGCTTACGAGTTTTCTAAGCCGCCTATGTGGCGGTGAATCGAGTTTGGGCGGTTGCTTAGGGTCTTTTTCATTTCTAAGCCGCCTATGTGGCGGTGAATTTTGGATCATGTCGCCCTTATCCCAACACGATTTTCTAAGCCGCCTATGTGGCGGTGAATTGTATGGTGACCGCAGGGGTTAACAGGGTTGCTTTCTAAGCCGCCTATGTGGCGGTGAATCAGAAATCTGCAATTCATGAATTTTACCAGCATTTCTAAGCCGCCTATGTGGCGGTGAATGCGACTGGTCATGCCAACAGGTTAAAGCCAGTTTTCTAAGCCGCCTATGTGGCGGTGAATTGTACCAGGTAGCTACTTGTATCAAGGTCTATTTTCTAAGCCGCCTATGTGGCGGTGAATTTGAAAGAAGGCTACAAAATAAGCAAGGCGATTTTTCTAAGCCGCCTATGTGGCGGTGAATGTCCTGCAACTCCCTCAACGTCTTTGTCTGTTTTTCTAAGCCGCCTATGTGGCGGTGAATAATCATGGTTATTGATGACTTTCAATACATCATTTTCTAAGCCGCCTATGTGGCGGTGAATATAGTCTTGGTCTTTATTCTTCACCTTCTGCAATTTCTAAGCCGCCTATGTGGCGGTGAATTACGTTGGAACCCACCTGAGATGCGATACGTATTTCTAAGCCGCCTATGTGGCGGTGAATTTGAAGCAGCGACAAGGCGCGATTGGAATGTTTTTCTAAGCCGCCTATGTGGCGGTGAATTTCTAGAGTAGCAGGGCACAATTCGTCTTTATTTTCTAAGCCGCCTATGTGGCGGTGAATATGCTCTACAACATCAATGTTATTGTCGTAGTTTTCTAAGCCGCCTATGTGGCGGTGAATAAAGACAAAGTTTGCTTATGACAATTTACCTGATTTCTAAGCCGCCTATGTGGCGGTGAATAGTGGCGCAATGGTTGGTGTGTTTATCAGCAATTTCTAAGCCGCCTATGTGGCGGTGAATAAGCCCAGAACAGTAATAAAATAGATATGTCTTTTCTAAGCCGCCTATGTGGCGGTGAATTTTAGGGTTTTTAACTAGAAACAAATCTTTGTTTTCTAAGCCGCCTATGTGGCGGTGAATCAGCTAAAACCTTCTGAGCGCGTCCCCGCATTTTTCTAAGCCGCCTATGTGGCGGTGAATATGTTAAAGAAAACGAAATATTGTTAAAAGAATTTCTAAGCCGCCTATGTGGCGGTGAATGTGATAAAGTCGGTGATAAAGTCGATGCGGCTTTTCTAAGCCGCCTATGTGGCGGTGAATGTAAAGGAAAAAAGCCAAGTGATAGCCTAATTTTTCTAAGCCGCCTATGTGGCGGTGAATCTGATAGCCGTATTCGTGCGTTATTACAAACTTTTCTAAGCCGCCTATGTGGCGGTGAATGCGGGTATTTGCCCGATGTTTGACTTGAAAAATTTCTAAGCCGCCTATGTGGCGGTGAATAAAGAAGGTAAATCTAAACAAGTATCACAATATTTCTAAGCCGCCTATGTGGCGGTGAAGAAATTCAAACGCAGTTTAACCCACTTTTTTATATTTCTAAGCCGCCTATGTGGCGGTGAAGTTTACGTTGCCAAACCGTTTTTGGGTGTGCTTTTTCTAAGCCGCCTATGTGGCGGTGAAGTGCCAGCTAATCAAACTCAAGACTTGATTACTTTTCTAAGCCGCCTATGTGGCGGTGAAGCAAGGACGGTTGGAAAGGTCATTTGCACTCTTTTTCTAAGCCGCCTATGTGGCGGTGAAGTTTCTACAGTGCGTTGAGCTTCACGACCCATATTTCTAAGCCGCCTATGTGGCGGTGAAGCCAACTTTTGAGACAATAGGACTTTTTGCAACTTTCTAAGCCGCCTATGTGGCGGTGAAGACACCGCGCAAGTGAATACATGGATTTTCTTTTTTCTAAGCCGCCTATGTGGCGGTGAAGCAGATACACGAGTAAGTATAACGATTGATACTTTTCTAAGCCGCCTATGTGGCGGTGAAGTTTGATTGAAGCCCTGTTAGTTGCTGCTAATATTTCTAAGCCGCCTATGTGGCGGTGAAGCCAACGAGATAAAAATCATAATCGGTTGTCATTTTCTAAGCCGCCTATGTGGCGGTGAAGAGCAAATGATTTCAGCAATCGCAAATTGGGAATTTCTAAGCCGCCTATGTGGCGGTGAAGGCGCAATACCAGTTAATTGAGAGATAGCAAGCTTTCTAAGCCGCCTATGTGGCGGTGAAGTTTGGTCGTAATACACAGATGATGCAACTTGATTTCTAAGCCGCCTATGTGGCGGTGAAGCCAATGATAATTACACGATTAACTCCACGCATTTTCTAAGCCGCCTATGTGGCGGTGAAGAGCAAGGTTGTCGAAGTCAAAGAAGACAGCAATTTCTAAGCCGCCTATGTGGCGGTGAAGATATTCTTCGCTTTGCAAAAGGTCGCGGATTTTTTCTAAGCCGCCTATGTGGCGGTGAAGTTTTCCCCCTTAGAACTCCCAGCTTTTTTATAGTTTCTAAGCCGCCTATGTGGCGGTGAAGCGGATGGGGGAATATTAGGTTGTGTTGAACATTTAATATACAAAAGGACATAATGAGGAAATTTTGA